>DOXE01000149.1 GCA_003519205.1 Chloroflexota bacterium | reverse complement strand
CACCGGACGCCGGCCTGGAAAGGCGGGGTGTGCATGATAAGCCGGCCGCCATTTTTCCAGCGACAATAGCAGTTCGGCCAGGGCTGTTACGGCATTAGCCCCGGACCGGCCGGACTCCCACGTCTCGCCACCTGTATGGGTGGATTCCCCTTTGGCCTTGACCAGGATGCGCACCAAGCCCCGGTGCCCAATACAAAGTAGGTCCAGGCCAGGGTATGTATAAATAGCCTGATTGGCCGCCAGATAACCATCCCGCAACAATGGCCTGATGCCAATGCGGCCGGTGGCACCAGTCTCCTCATCCGGGACACAACACAATAAAACCCGTCCCGGCAACGCATGCTCCCTCTCTTTCAGGATGCCTAGCAGTGTGATGGCGATGGTGATACCGGCCTTGTTATCGCACGCGCCCCGGCCATAAAGGCGGCCGTCTTGGATCGTGGCCGCGAAGGGATCAAAAGACCACTTCGAGCCGTCGCCTACAGGAACCGTGTCCATATGGCCAACAAACAATATCCCCTCATCGCCCTGGCCGAGGCTGGCTAGCACATTCGGCCGGCCCGGCTCATATACCGGCATCTCTGGAGAAAGTTGCCGGGCGATTAAGGCTTCAGAGATCACCTGAGCAACCTTTTCCTCGGGATCGGCCCCGTTGACGCTTGGGGTTCGGATCAGTTGCTGGCAGAGGGCTAGCATTTCTGGTTCACTGGCTTCCAACCGATCCCATATGGCAGCACGGAGCTTAGCCCGATTGGTATTAGCCAGCATGATGTACCCGTAAGACCGTCTGTACGATATCTTCGATCGGCGCCATGGTTATCCATTGTTCAGTAATGGTTGGAAGGACGATCTCGCATCCCCAGCTACTAAGGCGCTCACGGGAGATCGTCGTCTGGGGATGAGACCACAGGCCATGATTCATCGCCGGGGCGATAACTACTGGACAGCCTGCCCCTAAGCCATCGGCTATCATCGACGTGGCCAGGTTGTCGGCCAAACCTAAGGCGATTTTATTGAAGGTATTGAAAGTACATGGGGCGACGAGCAGCGTACCAAAAGGATAGCGATCGAGCGGCTCTTGGCGGTACTCGTGGATCCAATGATTACCGGGCACCTCCATCAATGGTGCCGGTGGTGTTACCAGGGAAACATTGGGCGTCAGCACCGAATAAACGGTGAAATCACGAGCCAGAAATTCGCGGATCATTTCGGGAATACGATCGCAACTGCCGGCCCCTGTCGCGAAGAGGAAAAGTGCCTTGTCGTCAGTCATGATAACCTCTCCTTTTTTGGTACGAAATCTTCGATAATCCCTAGTTAACCAATTATATAGGAGTTGGTAATAATGGACTCTATCATGTTTTGTCGTCTTTCAAACCTCAAATTCAATCGTCTATTGATATATTCTCCAGTAGCCACATCTTCAGATCATCCCTATCAAAGAGATAAAGCAAACCCTCTAGTGCGCCATTCCCTTTAATTATGGTGCCAAGCGCTTGGTTGAAGGAGGTGGATCGCCATAGGTTCAGCGCTTCACAGCACGGCACGGATCGGGAAACCCTTGTTATTTGGTATCTGCATTGATTATCCGGAAAAAGAATAATTATTGACGGATAATGCTATTAGAGATTACAATACTCAAACTTGACTGACCGCCAGTCAATAGGAGATATGATGACAAGGATTACAAAAGATCCGGATGTAAGGCGTCGCGAATTAATTAACTGCGCGCAGAACCTTTTCTATACAAAAGGATATGAAAATACATCTGTCAGAGACATCGTCAATGAGGTTGGCGTTGCCAAAGGCACTTTTTACTATTACTTCGACTCGAAGCTGGCTATTTTAGAGGCTACTGTCGAAGAATTAGTCGAGCAATCTTTGGCACTCATGGAGGAAATTGTTGATGACAAGTCATTGAGCGCGACTCAAAAATGGGTCCTGACTGCTCAAGTGATAAACAATTGGAAGACCGAACGCAAGGAAGAGTTGCTAGCGATCTCACGAGCACTGCAAAAAGAGGAAAACAGCCTCTTGCTTTTCAAGTTGCAGAAAAAGGGGGTCCAATTATTCGCGCCGGAATTTGCCCGAATCATTGCCCAAGGTATTGAAGAAGGGATATTTGATGTTGAATTTGTGGAAGAGGCGGCCGAATTCACCATGGCGATTCAGTTGGTGATGTCCGATACTTTCATCGATATTATCCTCAATCCAGAATGTCACGACGATCCTCTGGCAACGGCCCAGCGCAAAGTAGCAGCCATGCAATATTCCATTGAACGAATCCTCGGTGCGACACCGGATTCACTGCCGCTAATTGATACCCAATCGTTATCCGCATGGTTTGAAGATCCAAGGGAGATGGCCAGATGATGAAATATTTAAATATGGCCTGGCGCAATATGTGGCGCAACTGGCGACGAACCTTAATCGCCTCTGTTGCCATTGTGCTGGGCATGATCTTGCTCATCTTCATGGATGCGATAATCAGAGGCTCTGACCAATCAATTTACGCCAATGCAGTACGCCTCTATGGCGGCAACGTACAAGTTCATGCACCTGGCTTTCGCGACAAGTCAAGCCGTCAGCCTTTGTTACCCCTGGAGGATGCCGATTTTGTCGTGGCCAAGGTGAACGACAAACCCAATGTGGTGAACGTCTCCAGACGAATCAGTACTGGGGGTATGGTTAGCAACCGTGAAGGCTCATACCCGGTGAGCATCACCGCCATTCAGCCGGAAAGCGAAGCGTCTGTCAGTCTCGTCGCCGAGAACATCAGCGAAGGGCGCTTTTTAACCGTTGATGATGGCGACAGCATCCTGATTGGGCAAGAAATGGCTAACCTATTGGATGTTGGTGTAGGCGACCGTATTACTCTGGTAGGTAAGCGAAAAGATGAATCGATGCGACAACGTTCGATGACCGTAGTCGGTATATTTAACTTAGGCCTAGGCGATGCGGAAAAGGGATTAGTGTACATCAATCTGCCGTTAGCCCAGACGCTTTACAATCTACGCGATCAAGAAACTGAAGTGGCCATTACCATGGAACAAATTGGCCAGGAAGAGGCTTTAATTTCGAGCTTGGAACCCGAGCTGGCCAATTACGAAGTTGATTCCTTTTACGATTTGCGACCCGAGATTGGGGAAGTATTAGCTCAAAAAAGCACTTTCACAACGGCGCTAGGTTTTATTGTGCTGCTCATGGCCAGCATCGGCATCCTCAATCTAATGCTAATGGCCGTCTATGAACGCACCCGCGAGATGGGTGTTCTAGCTGCCTTAGGCATGAAAGGCTGGCAACTGATGACCCTTTTCCTGCTGGAAGGCATGTTCATAGGCCTGATTGGCGCTGTATTTGGCTGTATCGTCAGTTGGTTGCTGGTGACGGCCGTGGCTCAGGTTGGCATCGATTACTCTTTTGCCCAAGGGACGGGAGATATCACCGCCTTAGTGGGCGATCGACTTTACCCCAGCATCCCCATCATCAATATTGTTTATTACGGTATCGCGGTTGTGGTTATCGCGGCGTTGGCATCATTGATTCCGGCTTGGCAGGCTGCGCGCAATGAGCCGGCCGAGGCACTGCATTACATTTAGGAAGAGAAGATGACAATAAAAAGATTTTGGGTGATCGCCTTCCGCGATCTAATCAGAAACAAGCGGCGAACCTTGCTGACGCTGCTGGCCGTGACCTTGGGTATGATGGTGCTCATCATGATGAGTGGCTTTATAGCTGGCGTCATTGCCGATGGGCTGCGCGAAAACATCCGACTGAACACCGGGCACATACAACTACGCGACGATACCTATGAGATTGAGAAGCTGAGTTTGCTTTCGCGAGATCTGCTGGATGATATTGAGGCCTTAACAGCTCAAGCCGAAGCGCTTAGCGAAGTGCAATCAGCCGCTCCCGTGTTATGGACCAGCGGCGTTCTAAGTACGGTGCGGGAATCGACAGGTTTACAGGTGACCGGGATCGTTCCCGATGACGATTTTCATGCCCCTGTTCGTGACGGGATGATAGCCGGTGAATATCTTACGGCCGACGACCGGGGCCAGATTCTTCTCGGCGAGAGACTGGCAAATGACATGGGTATCACCGTAGGAGAACGGGTAAGCCTGACCATGGGTAATGCGGATGGTCAGGTGAATGAGGACATTTTCACCGTGGCCGGCCTGTTCAATACGGGTATTCTAAGTTATGACCAGAACACGGTGATTATGCCGTTAGCGCAAGCCCAGGCTTTCACCAACAGCGGCAACCGCGCCAGCAGCATCATCGTCATGCTCAA
>DOXE01000263.1 GCA_003519205.1 Chloroflexota bacterium | reverse complement strand
AACAGGCCAAGCATGGATAAGGCTATCTGGATGGTAAAAGGATTCCAGGCGCTGCGAGTGATCATGAACTCGCCCACAAATCCGTTAAGACCAGGCAGGCCAAGTGAGGCCATGCTGGTGAAGATAAGCGCCCCGGCAAAGAATGGTAAAATTGACCAAAGACCTCCATAATCTCTGAGTTGACGGGTATGAGCCCTGTCATAGATAACGCCCACCAAAAAGAACATGCCGGCGGCCGATAACCCNNGGCATCCGGAAGCCAGGTGTGGAATGGCCAAACCGGGATTTTGATGGCAAAAGCGATGATAAAAGCCCAAAAAGCGATAGCTTTGAATAGGCTTGTCGAAAGGTTCGTGCCGGGAAGGGTATCGCCGCCGTAATTTACCCAGATGTCATATAGTTCCAGGATATCAAAGGTGCCCATGGACAGGCCGATAACCTGGATGGCCAGGAGTAAACCCAAACTTCCAGCCATCGTGTAGATCATGAACTTAAACGATGCGTAGCGTCTGTCCTTACTACCCCAGTAACGAATTAAGAAATACATGGGCACAAGGCCGAATTCCCAGAAAATGAAGAAGATCACCAGATCAAGGGAAACGAAAAGACCTAACATGGCTGCTTCTAAAAGCAGGAATAAGATCATGTAAGGTTTGGTATTATCTTCTATGCGGAAGGAGGCCAAGATAGCCAGTGGGGTTAAGATACCAGTAAGTAGAAGCAGCGGTAAGCTAATGCCGTCAACGCCAAGATGGAAGGAAGCACCGATTTCTGGGAACCAATCCTCAAGAACCTGGAACTGAAAACCCGCGTCGACTCTATCGTAGTTGAACCAGGCGAAGAGTACGAAAATCAAGGTAAGCAGGCTGAAAACCAGAGCTACCCACCGGATCAAGTTTTTCTCATCTTTGGGCAGGAACAAGATCAGTAGGGCTGCAACCAAGGGGGTAAAAATAATGAAAATTAGAATGTTGTCTAAAAGCACTTCCATCGTTCAGCTCTTTAGAATATGCCGTCGAGAAAACCGGAATTAATCAATAAGACGACCACTGCCAGCGCCCAGCCAATCAAAACCGATACCAGCACATATTCTTGAATTCTTCCTGTTTGAATCGCACGAAATTCCTGGGCAGCATTCAAGACCTGGTCTTTTAACCAGTCTACACCACCACTGATGACCACTTCCTCGAACCGTTTTAAGTAGTAACCGACTCTATAGAAAGCCCGGCCGATAAGATGCAACGTTCCATCGATCAGACCGCGATCGATCCACTCGTACACAAAGGTTCGAGCCAACGATTTAGTGGGATTAACAAAAAGTATCTCGTAAAGCTCATCCCACCACCATTTGTTCTGAAGAAATGTGTATAGTGGACCCAGTGGTCTAACTAGAGGATCAGGCTGTTCGGTCGCTAAAGGTTTGCGGCCATAAGTCCACCAACCGATAAACAAACCCCCGATTGCAACGACAACTGAAATGATCAACGGTATATAGCTAAATTGTTCGATTGCCAAAACTACGCCTTCTAGAGAGGGAGCGCCAAAGATCTCGATCATCGGTTCTTCAATGGTCGTGGCAACGAAATGTTCAAAAAAGTTGTTACTAAATAACGGGCCGAGGATGGGGAATTTTTCTGGAACACCACTGAGACCGGCAAAAAGGGCGAAGATCGATAAAACTACCAGCGGGATAGTCATGAATCGGTTACTTTCATGAGCATGTTCGGCCAAAGCCGTCCGCGGTTTACCCAGAAACGTTAAGGATATTTGTCGAGCAGTGTAGAAGGCCGTCATTAGGGCACCAAAGACCAGACCCCAAAAGATGATAAAGGATAGTACTTCGCCATCAACCGTCCCCTCATTCCAGGCGACAGCCAGGATTTCGTCTTTTGACCAGAAACCGGCCGTTATGATTGGGAAGCCGGAGAGAGCCAGACCGCCAATAAGAAAGGTCCAAAACGTTATCGGCATCTTTTTGCGCAATCCACCCATGTTCATCATGTTTTGTGGATCCGTATGGTGATCGTGAACTTCTTCAGCCCCATGTTCCATTCCGTGAATAATGGAGCCGGAGCCCAAGAACAATAATGCCTTGAAGAAGCCATGAGTGATCAAGTGGAATGCTGCCGCTATGTAAGCACCAATAGCTACGGCTGCAACCATATAGCCGAGCTGAGAGATGGTTGAATAGGCCAGAACGCGTTTGACATCATTTTGGGCTACCGCAATGGTGGCGGCCATAACCGCAGTAAAAGCGCCGATGCCGCCGATGACGATCTCCACGCCTCCAGCACCCTCTATGGCGACGGCGATAAGCGGGAATATGCGCAATATCAGGTAAACGCCAGCAGAGACCATGGCTGCCGCGTGGATAACAGCACTGACTGGCGTCGGACCTTCCATCGCATCGGGCAACCAGACGTGTAGTGGCCATTGAGCTGATTTACCCACCGTACCAGAAAATAGTAGCAAGGCCATCAGTGCTATTCCGCCAGCACCAACCAGTTCTATCGCATGCTCCAAACTCTCGGCAGAAAAAGCTTCGCTGAAAGTCAGGGTCCCGAAGACCCGGTAGAAATAGACAATGCCCAGCAACATGATGACATCGCCAATCCTGGTAGTCATAAAGGCTTTGACTGCTGCCGTGCGTGGTGGTAATTGTTTAGGATCATCGTACGTTTTGGCGTACCAGAAACCGATAAGTAGATACGAACACAAACCCATCAGTTCCCAGCCGACGAAAAGAGTTAACAGGCTATCGCTGACGACGAGGATTAACATCGAACCAGCGAAGAGGCTCATGAAAGCAAAGAAGCGCGAGAATAGAGGATCTACACCGTCATGATTGGGTTTTCCTTTGACCGGGTGCCTACCTGGTCCTTCACCCCAGCGGTGATAGCCAACGCTGTAGACGAAAATGGCACTGATCGTCGTCGTGACCATGATTAGGGTAACCGCCGTTAGTGCATCTACTGACACTCCTATCTTCAGCCAGTTGAAGAACGGGCCAACCGGCAACCAGGCGAAGGAATCGTGCACTATCTGAGGATGTTCGGCCATGTGGTGTGGATCGGCGATGAAAATAAATGCCGCGCTTAAAGCCACAATCCAACCCAGGACCAGGGAGAGGCCAACTCCAGCCCAGGCCAGAAGCCAGCTCAACGTCTTGTTGCGGTTGGTGAACAGAACGATGAGGAAGAAGACTAACATCGGCCCAACTGGTATCAGCCAGGTAAAAGTGGTCAATTGTTCCTCAGACATGCAGTAATCCTTAAATACGAGCGCTGTGATACTTGCCGCCAGGTATCAATAGATGGTTATTTCAACACCGGTGACAAACGGCTCATGGGAATTCAAATTGTTAGTGATCGGGCCAACCAAAAAGCCAAAGGCTTTCTGACTCAATATTTCAAAGTGTCAAGTTCCTCGGCAACAACCGAGTCGCGACTGCGATATACAGCAATGATCAAAGCCAGACCAACCGCCGCTTCGGCTGCGGCAACAGCTATGACGAAAATTGCCCAAGAAACGCCAACCTGCAAATCTGGCTGCAAGTAGCGCCAAAAAGCGACTAAATTGATGTTTACCGCGTTCAGCATTAGTTCAACAGACATCAAGATGGCAACGGCATTCCGGCGAGCCATCACGCCATATAGCCCAATGCAGAAGAGTAGCGCAGCGACGATAAGATACCAGGATAGTGGAACCATTAGCTTCCTTCAGTCCGGGAAATGGCCACTGCTCCGATAAGAGCAGCTAAAAGCAATACCGAAGCGACTTCGAATGGAACGACGTAAGCATCCGGGCTCACCATTAATGCGCCAAGTTGTTGGACACTGGATTCTACGACCGGGCCGCTAGGTGCCGGGTATTGAGCGGTAGGCCAGGTACGGATGGCAACAAGTGCCAGTAACAAAAATGCCAATACTGCCCCAATCAATCCCCAGACCGGTTGCGAGTTAAAGGGAGATTCAATTGTCTGCATCAATCGCCGGGTCATCATGATTGCAAATATTACTAATATCGAGATCGCACCGATATAAACCAGTAGCTGAGCCACTGCTAAGAAGCCAGCCTCTAAAATTATGTAGAGGCCGGCGACGCCTAGGAACGAAGCCATTAATCCTACAGCGGCGCGAAAGAGGTTTCGGTCAGTAACAACCACGATCGCGGAGATGATGGTTATCAGACTAATCAGTATAAATACGACTTGTTGAATAGTCATCCTATGAACCTTAAATTGGTAAGGGTCTGTCCTTGCATGCTAGGACACGACAGTGGCGGTCGATTGCACCTCAGTTACATCGCCAGTCCTATCTAAACTAATCGAAACTTCCTCCACCTCAATTCTCTGTCTTCGTGCATATCGACGAACGAATTCTAAGGCTACCAATCCAACCAGGATATTTACTATAAAGAGCGCCGCCGCCGCTGCCCAAGGATTCGTGCCCTCCGGTATCAATTTGACAACGACAGCGATGACCATAATCAGTCCCAAAGTCAAGGGCACTAAAAACTTCCAATTGAAATCAAGCAGCTGATCGATGCGAATTCGTGGAAAAGTACCCCTGATCCAAATGAAAACNNGCAATGATTTCGGATTCGGCTTCAAGCAAATCGAATGGCGTACGCCCCAGCTCGGCCAGTGCCGATACAAGAAAAATCAGCGCTGATAAGGGGACGACCAGTACATACCAGACCTCCTGGGCCATGACCAATCCCTGCATTGACATAGTGCCGGCAATTAGGATTGGAATAAGCAAAGCCATGACCATGGGGACTTCATAACTAACGAGTTGGGCGACTGAGCGAAAAGCACCAAGAAGAGCGTATTTGTTATTCGATCCCCAACCTGCCAGGAGCAATGGCACCACTGAAACTGAGCTGATTGCCAAGACGTAGAATAGACCTACATTGAGATCTGTGCCAATAACGCCCGGGGCAAAAGGGATGACAGCCCACATCAGAAGCGCAGCGACGACAATCACCAGTGGGGCTAAATTAAAGGCCAGCTTGTCTGCGCCAGAAGGGGTGATGATTTCCTTTGACAGCAGTTTCGTGGCATCGGCAACTGACTGTAATATGCCATAGCGACCACCTACGCGATTAGGTCCGATTCGATCTTGAATTCTCGCTACCACTTTCCGTTCGAGCCAGATGAGACCAAGGACAATAATGAGATTGAACGTACAGATAACGAGTATGACGACAATATCAAGGATGGCTTCAGACAACCAGGCTGGCATGTCATCTGACCAAACCTCGCGCATATAGCCAACAGCATTCAGTTGGACCAAGCTTTGTAAAAACTCAAGAATATCGAAGGACATTTACCACTCCGGTCAGCTAGAAAACACAGAGTTCTTGGACGAGATATCTTGGAAACCCAGATTGTTGCCGCTAAAAAATTGCTAAAACCATTCGAGCGCGCCTTGACGCCAAACAAAGCCCAAAGCTACAAGCAAAATAACCACAAAAAGGATGACCTCAAACACAGCAAATAGTGGTAGAAAGTTAAAAGCGGCCGCAATTGGGAAGAGAAACACGGCTTCTACATCAAAGACGAGA
>DOXE01000217.1 GCA_003519205.1 Chloroflexota bacterium | reverse complement strand
CATGAATTCGTGCACACCCCTCAACTAATTGGGTATAGAAATAGTAACAATCGGCCATCCGATAATCCAACATCAAAGATTGAAACAACACGGAGTCTCGCATGGATGCATTAGACATCTTGAAATATGGTCACCTCACGGTCGTGTCCACAGTTAAGGGCCTCCCAGAGGATCAGTGGGAAACGCCAAATGTCTGCGGTTGGTGGTCTAGCAAAAACATCATCGCCCACCTGGCTTCCTTCGAACTAGTACTGGTCGAGATATTGAGCACCTTCATCGAAGACGTCCCGGCACCAACACTGAAGAAGTTTGGCGAATCGCCACAAGGATTTAACGACGAGTCTGTTGCCGAGCGCCAACATCTGACACCGGCCGAAACCTGGGCCAAATATGAGAAGACTCAAGCCCGGGCAATGGAGTTGATGGCCGAAATTCCAGTTGAAGTACGGAGACAGAAGGGACAATTGCCCTGGTATGGTCTTGAATACGATCTGGAAGATTTCGTCGTTTATACTTTTTATGGCCATAAACGGGAGCATATGGCCCAAATTAATGTATTTCTTGATCTTTTGACCTCCAAGAATCAGTAGGTAATAGGATGAGCCGAGGAACGCTTAAACTTATGTGTGTATTAGCTCATCCCGACGATGAATCCCTGGGACTCGGTGGCGCCCTGGCCAAGTATGCGGCCGAAGGTGTGGAGACCTACTTGGTCACGGTAACACGAGGTGAGCGGGGTTGGAACGGGAAAGATGAAGCCTATCCTGGTCTTGTGGCCTTGGGCAAGATCCGCACTAGGGTCTATAGGCCCCAAGTGTGGCAAGCGATCTCTTGCCATCGCTCCCAATTACCTTTTTACGAAGCGCTCAGTCATCTGTCGGAAGAGGAACAGGCCAACTTGTGGGGGGTTCAGAAATTTTATCGGGCATTTAATCTGGTCAACGGTGGCAGACAGATGGAAAAGGACTTGTTCGAAGGCGTAAATTAACTTGTCAATATCCGGACGACCCTGGCTGACGTTGAAGCATTGCCTGAGATCGTAACCCAAATTGGGAGAGAAGTTGACTTGGAGATGAGGCCTAAAAATTTATTGAGAAGTTAAGCCGAGCTTCTAAACGCACCTGAACGCGACGCCAAGACTGCGATCACATCGAATTCAGCCTATTCGAATACCATTTCTGTAAGGACCATTGTTGACAGATTGAACACTAATTGATTATTCTGTGGCAAAGACTATGGTCAATTATGGGTTAAAGAACTGATTGGAACTGGTACATAATACTAACTCATGAAAAGACGAGCGATTCTTTCGGTTTATGACAAGACAAATATCGTAAAATTTGCCTGGGGGCTTAGTGACCTTGGCTGGGTATTAATCGCCAGTGGCGGGACCGCTCGCTTACTAGATGCGGCCGGTTTGAATGTGATGCCGGTCTCGTCCTTAACCGGGGCAGCGGAAATGTTAGGCGGCCGGGTAAAAACGCTACATCCAGCTATTCACGGCGCTATCCTGGCCCGCGACACGCCCGGTGACCAGGAAGAGTTGGCCGTTCAGGGAATAGAAAACATCGATCTGGTAGTCAGCAACCTTTACCCCTTCCAAGAAACCATCACCCAACCGGGAGTGACCCTGGAGCAGGCTGTGGAACAGATCGACGTTGGTGGGGTCACTTTGTTACGGGCAGCAGCCAAAAACTTCGCCCGGGTCACCGTCCTTTGTGATCCGGCCGACTACCAAAGCGTGCTGACCGAACTGCGAGAAAATGGATTAGTGGGTGAGATGACACGTCGCAGGTTGGCGGTCAAGGCTTTCATCAAGACCAGTGATTATGATACAGCCATCACGTCTTATTTAAGGCAGCTAGATGAAGAAGCACCAGCACCCCTAGATGCCACCGATAATCTACCGGACTACCTGGCTCTGGATCTGGTGAAGATACAATCGCTGCGCTATGGTGAAAATCCCCACCAGGCAGCGGCGCTCTATAGCCGGACGGCCACAACAGGTCCTTTGGGAGGTAAGTTGCTACAGGGGAAAGCGCTCTCCTACAACAATCTATTGGATCTGGATGCAGTCTGGCAGGCGGCGACAAGTTTCGACGAACCGGCTGTGGCCATCGTCAAACATTTATCCCCTTGTGGAATAGCCACAGCTGAAACACCAGCCGCCGCCTTTCCGTTAGCCCTGGCCTCGGACCCAGTCTCGGCTTTTGGCGGTGTGTTTGCCGTAAACCGGCCGGTGGAGGACTCTTTCATCGCCGCCGCAGATGTCGCTGGGCTATTTGTCGAAGCCATAATTGCCCCAGCATTTAGCAAAGGCGTCCAAACTTGGTTTGCAAACCATAAGAGGAACTGCCGACTGGTTGCTTTAGGAGACGGGGAGGCCTCGTTTAGGCTGGAGATGAGGGGTATACAGGGTGGTTATGTCGTTCAAGAGGTGGACAGGGGCGACCCGGAATCAGCCAATTGGCAAGTAGTCAGCCAGCGCCAGCCAACGGACGTTGAATGCCGGGCGATGCGCTTTGGCTGGCAAGCGGTACAACATGTCAAGTCGAACGCCATCGTTTTGGCGGTTGCTCATGCGAATGGCGCCCTGGCGACTGTGGGGATAGGCGGTGGGCAACCAAGCCGCGTCGATGCCGTGCAAATGGCCGTGGCCAAAGCTGGCGAACGGGCATCCGGGGCTGTGATGGCCTCAGATGCCTTTTTCCCCTTTGCCGATGGGGTTGAGGTGGCGGCCGAAGCGGGCATTAAGGCTGTTATCCAACCCGGGGGCTCGGTTAGGGACGAGGAGGTGATAAACGCGGCCGACCGGTTGGGGTTGGCCCTGGTTTTTACTGGGATTCGCCACTTCAAACATTGACACACGATTCGTTTGTCCTGTATGTTGTTTGATGCCATGATAAACATTGCGAGGGGCAGTAGAGAGATATGTTGCCGGCCGATCAGTTAGAATCACTGGTTCTGACACTCCATGACATCGGGGCCGTGCGTATCGGCCGCTTTGAGTTGCATAGCGGCCGTATGTCGCCAATCTACATCGACCTGCGATTGTTAGCTTCTTTCCCCAATGCGCTCCGGGAGGCAGCGGCCGCGTATCGTCACCGGTTAAAAACCCTCACTTTTGATCGAATAGCGGCAACACCTTTGGCCGGTTTGCCTATCGGCACGGCAATCTGCCTGGATATGAATTTGCCGCTGATTTACCCGCGTAAGACGGTTAAGGGTTATGGTACCGGCAAACAGATCGAGGGGCAGTGGGAGATCGGGCAGACGGCCGTCGTGGTCGACGATCTGATAACCTCCGGCGATAGTTTGCTGAAGGGGATAACTTTTTTGAAAGCGGCCGGGTTGCGTGTCAATGAAGCTGTCGTTTTAATCGATCGCGAGCAGGGAGGGCGAGAGGCCTTAGAGGAACAAGGGTATCGTCTGTACAGCCTGATGACGATCGGTCAGTTATTGGCTATTATGGAAAGTAAGGAACGGATCACGTCGCACCAACGAGCCCGAATATTACAGGGACTAAGACAGAAGTGACAGCATTAAAGTGACTGTTACCTGTGTAAGGAGGAAAAATGGTTAGTGCAGTAGTGCTATTGACGGTGGAGCGGGCCAGGATCAATCAAGTGGCAGAAACCTTGTCTGGGATGCAAGGGGTGTCCGAAGTGTACTCCGTTGGTGGCCGGTACGACCTGGTGGCCATCATTCGCGTCAAGGACAACGAGTCGCTGGCCGAGTTGATCACCAACCAAATGTTGTTGGTAGAAGGGATCGATGATTCGGAAACCCTTATCGCTTTTCGGGTTTACTCGCGCCATGATCTGGAGAAGATGTTCTCCATCGGCATGTAGCATTCATCGTCTAAGCTTTTGTAACCATTTCGACCTTCCTGCATCTAAGATAGTAGTAAGCGAGGAGTAGCACGCGTTTGATTACAGCGTTGTTGACCCATCGTAGAAACATCCTAATTTGTCGATGTTACTCCTCTTAGATGATGTTTGGAGGACAGATTAAATGGAAATGGTTATTGACTTCCCTGGGGGTGCCCGGGTGGATGCCCATTTTGGACCTTATACCGTGGTCACCGATCAACCCCCTCATGGTGGCGGGCAAGGCCTGGCGCCAACGCCTTTCGCCACCTTTTTAGCCTCAATTGGCACTTGCGCTGGCATTTACGTCTCGGGCTTTTGCCGGCAACGCGGTATCTCAACCGAAGGGATCCGTATTATCCAAACCTTAGAAGCCAACCCGCTTAACGGGATGGTCAGTAAAGTGAAGCTGGACATTCAGTTGCCGGCAGAATTTCCCGAGAAGTATAAGACGGCCGTGATCCGCTCGGCCGACCAATGTGCGGTTAAAAAGCACTTCGAGCAGCCACCTCAATTTGAGATTAGCACCAGCACGGTAGCTGAAAAAGTAACTGTGTAAAGACCGATATTCCGGTCGTGGTCCGATTAGGAGCCGGCGGCCGGATGCTCTCCTTATCCTCCTTTTGGCAAGCCCGCGGTTTGTTGGTCGCGGGCTTTTGCCGTTTTAGGGATCAAGGATTGAGGGATCACTTACCCATGGACGAGGGGTAATACACACATAAAAATATGAAAATTGGACAAGATCTAATAAATTTGGATAATTGTAGATAACGCACAGCGCATAGGGATCACCTGATACGGGTCCTTTATTGACTCTAAACCCGTGAAAAATCTCGCTAGAAGGCGAATGTATTAATAATTGCAATCGAAACCTGTGACGGAGGCGACGATGCTCATACCGATAATAATTGCGCTGCTTATTTTCTCACTCCCCTGTGCGTTCCTTTTATGGGCGTGCGTCTGTCTTGCTGCATCTGTAGACAGCCCGACCAGAAACGAGAAGGAGCCTATTTCAGTTTACGACAACCTCTATCACTAACGCGGTTGCGTTTTCATTACCATCCATCTTCCAAGCCCTCAATTTCACCGACGAATTCTGAAGCGCAGGCTCTTGCCCTTTCAGTGAAATTACACGCGAACGATGTTAGGCAAGATCACCGGTCGTGAATGGGTTTTATGATAAAAGAAGTTCTGCAAGGTTTCGCGCACCATTTGCCCGTAATCGCGGCTGTTTTGACGGCCGTTCCGTCTTAAATCCCGCTTTAGTTCTGCTCGAGCTGCTTCCATCAGGTCACCCGAGGCATCCATGTGCAGGAATCCACGGCTAAGAAGCTGAGGTTCGCCAGCCAGTTTACGTTGCTTGTTTATCGGTACATAGGCGACCACAAATCCATCCTGAGCCAGTCGCTCCCGGTCACGCATCACTCGCTCCCCAATTTCACCCACCAGGAAACCATCCACAAACACATCATTGGCTGGAACCGTCTCCTCGAGCCAGGCCTTTTGACCATTCGTTACCCAGGATGCCCCATTTTGCAGGATGAATACATCCTTGGCATTCATGCCGGTTTTTTGAGCCAGGCGAGCGTGCAAATGGAGATGGCGCGTTTCCCCGTGCACCGGGATAAGGAATCGAGGACGGACTGTTTCCAGCATAATGCGCATATCTTCCTGGTTGCCATGCCCAGAAACGTGGACCGTCGCCAGCGGTCCATAAATGACATCTGCGCCGCGAGCAAACAGATGGTTCAACATCCGGCCCACGTCTTCCTCGTTACCGGGGATGGTGCCACCGGAAATGATGATGGTATCCTCCACGTGCACCTGGACCTGTTTGTGCTCGCCCTGGGCCATGCGGTTCAGAGCCGAGCGGGGCTCACCCTGCGATCCCGTNNGGCCAGGTTGGTCGGCATTTGTACTGTCGCCCAGCAGGGCTAGGACGCCCTTGGGTGTGAGCTGGCGTAGCCGTTTTAAATCAGTGGTGCGGCCGCCTGTTGGAGTTTCGTCCAGCTTGTAGTCGCCAGTGTGGACCACAGCGCCAATGGGGGTGTCTATGACCAGACCCACGGCCGCCGGAATAGAATGAGCCACGGCAAAGGGACTGATCTGGAACGGTCCCAGTTGAAATGTCCCTTTGTCATCGACCACTTGCAAATTGGCACGCTTGGCCAAGCCCATCT
The DNA here is from genome assembly GCA_003519205.1 of Chloroflexota bacterium. GTDB lineage: Bacteria > Chloroflexota > Anaerolineae > Promineifilales > Promineifilaceae > UBA11865. The sequence continues at coordinate 634 of DOXE01000217.1, read as the reverse complement.
CTTCCAGTTTTCGCTTGACCATACCCAGTGTCAAGGCAGTGCCGTATATTGGCACCCCGGACACAGGGGCGTCGAGACGTTCCAACAAATAAGGTAAGCCGCCAATATGGTCCTGATGACCATGGGTCAGTACAATACCGCGCAAGATATCCTGATTGTTCACGATGGTATCGAATTGGGGCAGCACAAAGTCAATGCCGTACATATCATTCTCGGGGAACATCACCCCGCAGTCGATGATAATTTGGTTGCGGCCATATTCGAGAATTGTCAAATTTTTTCCAATTTCCCCCAGGCCGCCTAGGGGGACAATCTTTAGGTTTTTACTCATAGTCTTGTCTAGTTCGTTTATTTCCTTTACCGCTTATTATTTTTGCGTCGTAGATAAAGCGCTCTTAGCCATATGCTTTTGGCGCCCAATAATTCTCAGGTTGTGCCATAACACAGGCATAACCAACGACTTCGGTTAAACTATCTTAAAATTTCTGAAATCTTTGCGGGACGAGAGTCGAGCGAGGGTCCAGATACTTACAAGAAAGGCATGCGGTGTTACATTCGCATAGGATGATACCACAATTGCATTAGATTGGCATTAGCATTAAGGTGTCGCATTGTTCGTGATTTAGCGATCATT
>DOXE01000293.1 GCA_003519205.1 Chloroflexota bacterium | reverse complement strand
AAACGGTGAATGGAATATAAAAATAGCAGTGCCCGAACGCGCACATAGAGGTTTGGACTCTCACGCCGCCACTGATCAAGAACCTGGCACTCGGCCATCAGTTCTTCTAAAGGGGCAGCCCGGCAGAAAGCATCGAGGGATCGGTTTCGAATATCTGGATCGGCGGCGGTAATGATATCTGTCAATTCACTCATGACTTATCCCTGATTACTCACTGTCCCCAGCTCGCGTAGGGCCAGAAGCTCTAACAGCCGGGTGAGAACCTGATCACGATCCTGACCACTTAAGGCTAAAGCTAGTTGGGCTATGAGGAGCCCATAACGGACGCCAATATCATATCGCCAATCCGATTTTTTTAGTCCCAAATACTGTTCACGTCCGGCTAAAATGGCCAGGGCATTGCCGAGCCATACTCCACCCTTTTCCCCAGCTTTTTCCACCAATTCACCCAAAATATCGATGACCGTTGGGGTAAGCACGTGCATGCCAAAAAAACAAAGATAATGACCTGCCCGCAAGCCTGGCATGATCAAGCGTTGTTCTGCTTCGGTCGGCGTCGGCTTTTCGATGACCGTATTGATTTGGTACAGATCCGGCCGACCGGCAATCCGCTGACCGCCAATGGCGCCATAATAGGGCAGTAGGTTTTCCCTCGTTTCTTGGACAGCCGAGACGGCACAAGCTTCTCGTTCGGCGATGCGTGTTAAATGTTGGGCACAACCTTCGTCTGTTCTACTGACATATAAGTGGTCGCCCACCAAGTGTAAGAATGGTGTCCCGCCGATAAAGTCGCGAGCACAATAGATCCCATGGCCATAACCAAGAGGAACAGGCTGTTGTACAAAGAGCAATCGTCCGGCATGATCGCCGGCGACTTCCGCGTAAGCCGACTCATCCCCGGGACGGATGACGATACAGATCTCTTCGACATTGGCTCGCAGTACCTCTTCGACGATTATAGATAGGACAGATTTTTCTGTCCCATCGCGATCAATCAGGGTTTGCAGAGGCAGGTTACGCTGACCTTTGCCTGCAGCGGTTATAACCGCCTTCGTAACTTTCATTTTTTATCTCCGGATGTTTNNATTGGTTCATTTCCAAATTTTCTGATTTACCCCAAAAGCTCTAGGTGGACGAAGGTCCGCTGGATTGTAATCCGGCTAGAGCATTTACATAAAAAACTCGTGAGTCTACGAGGTTTCATGTTATCAATAACTAAGGCTGCTGCCGCCAATGAACTCGCGCAAGACCGAATCGGAAGGGATAGCAGAATCATCGCCGACAGGAAGAACAGCCTGCAGTACCCGCCGAATTCGAGCAGCACGCCGGTAAGCATCTTCCCGCAAAGGATTGCCCATGAATTGGGTTTCCCATTGAGCAAATGATTCAAACAGGCGATCCCGGTAAATGGCCAACTCATAAGGCATCGCACTGTTGATAATGAAATCTGTCTGGCTACTATAAGGGATGATATTTCTCAGTTCACTTGACCGAACATAATGCCAATGTTCCAGGGTCATTTGTGGTTTATATGCACGGTGTTCGGCATCTCGTAACATGCGCCGGATGAGCCGCAAGTCGGTCCACCGAATATAACCATCAGGTCCTTTCATTTGCATCAATGGTTCCAGGTAGAGCTTGAACTTGATATCGTCTGGGATGTTCCCCGTCATCTGCGGGTATAAACCATGCAGGCTATCGATCAAGAGGATCTCATCCTCGTTCAAACGCATTGGCGTGCGATCCAGATAGCGAGTACTGGTTTTGAAGTCATAATATGGGATGATCACCTCTTCACCGGCCGACAACTTGCGAAGATGGTCATTTATCAGATCCAGATCGAGGGCCTGGGGTGTCTCCCAGTCGTAGTCACCAAATTCATCCTTGGGATGCAAATTCTTGTCAAAGAAGTAATTATCTACATTCAAGGTTACGAACTTGAGGCCGGCTCTTTTCAACCTTTGTTCAATCTTGATGGTCGTCGTCGTTTTACCGGAACATGACGGTCCGCTTATGATGACGATTTTCAATTCATGACGACGATTAGCGATTAGGCCGGCAGCAGTCGCCACATCATCTTCATAGGCAGCTTCCGATTCATGAACGATCTGGGGAAACTCATTACTGGCGATGCGCTCGTTCATTGCCTCAACTGTATGCAACGAATGGGATATCGCCCAATCTAGTACACGCCAAATTTTCGCCCAGGGTATGTTATGGGATGGTCGAGCCGCTTTGTCGGCCTTTGCTTGGCGACTGCGATTTCGCTCGTCGCGATAGAGAATATAGGCTTTGGCAACGGTAGCGTGACCGTTTTCAATCAGTATCTTTTCAACAGCATCCTGGATCTCCTCGATGTGGGGCGTGTGCCCGGGGGGGATCGATTCTTCAAGATAGACCACAACCTGGTCCGCTAACCCTTCGGCTGTTTGCCGGTCACGCCCACCCACGGCAACGGCCGCGCGGTAGATGGCGTTGGTAATGCGATCCCGATTGAATGGCACAATAGTACCGCTACGCTTGACAACATGCGTGATGCGGCTCATTTATCCTCCTTAATTATGCTCTTGAGTTTACGCTATCCTCCCGGATGTGGTCAATAGAATATTGGGATGTGGCACAACTGGCCTTCCTACCATACAATCAAAATTCGTGATCATCATCTGACTTGGAGTGTCTCGTGAGACTCGGGATTATGCTCGGCTATGCGGCCGGAAAAATAAATCTGCCCCTGGAGTTGGTTCAGGAAGCTGACCGTCTGGGCATCTACGCTGTTTGGACATCAGAGGCCTATGGCTCCGATGCCATCAGCCCGTTGGCCTGGTTGGGAGCGTTAACAAACAGGGTCAAACTTGGAACGGCTATCATGCAAATACCCGGCCGCACGCCAGCAAACGCGGCCATGACTGCCATGACCCTGCAGCAGATTTCAAACGGCCGTTTCTTGATGGGATTAGGGCTTTCAGGTCCTCAGGTTGTCGAGGGATGGCACGGTCTGAGCTACGCGAAGCCACTGACCCGAACGCGTGAATACGTGGCCATCGTGCGAGCCATTTTCAAGCGAGAGGAACTTCTAACATTCGATGGGCAACTTTATACCCTTCCTTATGATGGTCCTGATGCCACTGGCCTGGGCAAACCTTTAAAGAGCATGCTTGAAGCCACACCAGATATCCCTATCTACCTGGCGGCAATAGGACCAAAAAACGTTGCCCTGGCGGCCGAGATCGCTGATGGCTGGCTTCCTATCTTCTTTTCACCTCAAAAATATGACAAAATCTACAAAACCAGTATCGAAGAAGGACTAAAGAGGTCTGGTAAGAGCCCGGCCGACTTTGACATCGCGCCATCGGTTTCGGTGGTGATAGATGACGATCTGGAGGTATGTTACAATGCACTGCGGCCGATGCTGGCTTTATACATCGGCGGAATGGGTGCTCGAAACAGGAATTTTTATAATGATTTGGCTGCACGTTATGGTTACGAAGATGCAGCGGCCGAAATCCAAGAACTGTACCTTGCCGGTCGTAAAGGCGAGGCAATGATGGCTGTGCCAGGCGAGTTGATCGACGAAGTCGCCCTCGCTGGGCCTAAGGCGCGTATTAGAGAAAGATTGTCAACCTGGCAAAATAGCCCGGTGACGACGCTAAACCTGATGATTCCGAATATCGAGACGTTGCAGGTGATGGTTGAGCTTATCGGTTAAGGGATAATTGATCTAAGTCCATCATTTACAGGAAGGAAATCAAT
>DOXE01000522.1 GCA_003519205.1 Chloroflexota bacterium | reverse complement strand
TATTTTTGGCCTGATCTTTGGGACATTTTTAGGGCGATTGGTGGATTGGGCCGCCCATCGCTACCTAATTAGCGAGGGCGTCACCGGCGTAGGTTTACTGTCTGTGGTTCCCTGGTGGTTGGCCTTGGGAGCACTCATTTTTGCAGCCTTGATTGGTATCGTGGCCGGTTTGTATCCGGCCGCCCGTGCTGCCAGACTCGACCCAGTCACTGCCCTACGCCACGAATGAAAGGTGGGAGAAAAAGCCCAGGCACAAGTTTCCCTGATTTTGAGGAAAAGAAAACGCATCCCGCACCTCGATTTAGTGCAGGACGCGAACCTAGAATAAGTTTCTAATAACCAGGGGGTGGGCTGGCAGGCTCGCCATACTCAATGATGCTGAAGACGGCGCCTTGTGGATCTTGAATGACCGAGAACTTACCGATTTCACCAGCCTTGGAAGGCGGGACGACGATATTGCCACCCAATTCCTGTGCCTTGGCTGCAGATACATCAACATCTTCGACCAGGAAATAAAGGGACCAATTGGGCTCCAATGTGTCCTTTCGGCTGCCAAACCCCAAACGCCGCCCCGGTTGGATCCTGGACCATCGTCATGCGCCCTGAATCCATGACGTCAAAGGGTGGAAACATGACATTGCCTCCAGCGTCGGCCGCCTTGGTCGCTACCACGTCGACGTCGTCGTGTTTGTTGTAGGAATTCCAGAATGGGGGAATGCCCTGGGCCTCCATCGCAGGATCCATCGGACCGAGTCCAGCCACATTTTTTCCTTCAATCTGGCCCATGCTGTAGATGGTTCCGGAGTCAGTCGGTATATCTAAAAAAGACCAGCCAAAAAGACCGGTGTAGAACGCCTTGGCCCCCTCTGTATCGGTGATTCCCAAATCGACCCAGGAAAAGACGCCATCAGGATATCGAGTCACTACTTGCATTTTTGATTTTCCTTTCTGTAAATGGAATAACTGAACACTAAATCGGCTAACTGCTAAGCTGCATTATTACATACTTAGAACATTTGATCTACTACCAAAATACCTTGCCGTTGCTACCATTTACAGTGATGACTTGGCCATCGCGGATGCGCTTGGTTGCCGTGCCTGTACCCAACACAGCCGGAATACCATACTCCCGGGCGACAATTGAACCATGGCTTAAGGGTCCGCCCACGTCGGTGACGATAGCCGACGCCCGAGCAAACAACGGCGTCCAGGCTGGAGTGGTGATGGGTGCGACAAGTACGTCACCTGTTTTCATCTGCGCAAAATCTTCCGGACCATGAACAACGCACGCTGGTGCGGTCACACTACCGGGGCTGGCTGCAACACCTTTCAGCCCTTCTCTATCTCGTCTCTTAGAGCGTCCTGACTTCAATTCTTCAATGTTTTTGCCTAGGAATTTGATCTGAGGAAGCATTAACGGTGGGGAAATACGTTTCCCTGCCTGCCAGGTCGACTTTCGTTGTGGGATGATCTCGGACAAGTCATCCAAGGCCTCTTTGCTATCTAGCTTTTCCACAGCTTGTTCAATCTCATCCTCCTTCAACCAGAAGACATCGTCGGGTTCATTGATCATGCCGGCCCCGACAAACCGATGACCCAACTCGCGAAGCATTTGTCGCAACAAGGGATAGCTCAGCCCGACATCAGCCAATCCGTCTTCCCGCAGGGGGGCGTAGCGTTGTGCCCAAGCCAGGCTTTTACGGAAAAGGTTCAATCGTAAACCCTTTAAGCGATTCAACATGGTTTGTGTCGCTTGTTCGCGTCGCAAGATGGCAGTTTTTTGGCGGGAATATGGATTTACACCCTGACCGCTGAGAAAAAGTTTCATTGTGTCCAACAGCGGAGAGGGATCATCGGCCGGTACTGGATTAGCAAAGTCTAAATTGTAAATAGTATGGCCATATTTTTGAAGGTGCATCTGGAAGCGGTTTTGCCATTCCNNGGCAGGCTGTCAAATCCCATCAAAAAGGTAGGCGCCGGTGGGTCTTCGCCCTTCTTAACCAGCTTGTAAGCCAGGGTAAATAGACCTTCACTCATCCAGGCGGCCGGTATGACACCGGACACCAGGGCTCCATAGGCATCAATCGTCGCTTCTGAGAGTTCACGCGTTGCCTTCAGGATTTCGGTAGCGGGAAGTTGGCGCCATTTTTGAACCTGCCACCGTTTAATAGTAGCGACATATGCCGGCCGACCAAACTCGGTCCACCGTTCCACCGCACCACGGAACATGCGCTTCAGGATCCCAACACTGTTCAGGATTATCTTAAACATTGGCCAGGGTTTGATCGAGCCATTATAGTAAGCGTATTCGTTTACAGTAATAATGAGCTCCTCGGGCATGATTCCCGGCTTGCCAAAGAACGTCATCAATAAGTTACCCATACTCTTGTTCACGGAAGAGAGACCCAAAGTGCCGAAGAGAGGTGTTAGTGGGTCGGCCATCAATTCGACGATGTTGTTGCGCATGCCGACGTATGCACCCTTCGGAAGCTTCCATTCGATCGGAGTGGGTGGTTCGGCCTCAGGCAAGGTTGTGATCGGCCGGGCCTGGACGATGGCGAATTGTTTATTTGCTCTGGTCCACTCAATGTCCATTGGCGTACCGAAAAGGGTCTCAATCCGTTGACCCAATCGCACAAGCTCGGCGGCTTCCTGATCGGATAGCACCGGACGTCGGCGGAGCTTATCGGGGACGGTTTCCNNTCCCTATTGAGCACCCGGCCGGTCATTTTGTCCACAACCAGCGTATCCGGGTTCACCAATCCACTTACAATGGCTTCACCTAACCCCAAGGAAGCACTGATCATAGCCTGATCTCGCTGGCCATTGATCGGGTTGGCGGTAAACAAGACACCTGAGCTTTCCGCGAGGACTAACTGTTGCACGATGACGGCGATATCATATGCTATATCCAATCCTTTAGCCAGACTGTAAGCTTTCACTCGTTCATTTTGTCGCGAGTTATACACTCTGTGAATGGCTTCGTAGATCTCGTCATCGGCTTTAACATTCAGCACCGTCTCAAATTCTCCGGCAAACGAAGCATGAGCTGAATCCTCGCTCATCGCCGAAGAACGTACCGCAAATGTGATTGGACCATACGTATTTCGAAGTCGGTTAAGGTGGGACCGGATATGCGACCAGGCCTCCGGTGTTAGTGCATCATCGACAAAGGCAGCGGGCAAGATGGCAAATCCATCGGGTACCGGAAAGTTCGCCTGGTAGAGCTTGGCCAACGCCCCACCCTTTCCACCAGCAAAGGCTTGCTGTTCCCCAGCTAAATCCTTAAATGATAAGGTCATTTTAGTCAAATTCATACTCATCGTCTTTCTCCTCGGCCTGCGAGACGGAAATGATCGTCAGGTTCAAATCCCAGAGTTTATTGAGGATGCCACGCAGGGCTGCCTGATCAGGGACAGAAACGGTGATAAATGTGCATGTGTCCCCGCTCCTAATCGCGAGGACCGTTCCATCCAACCAGGCGGCCCAGTTTTTCCTCAGCAACCCTTGTATTTTTATTTGGTAGGTTGATTGTCGGTTGAAAATGCCGGCTTCCATATTCATTTGATCTCCTTTAACTTCATGATAGGAGATCTATTGGGTAAAAGTCATCATCAAGTTGGGGATTTTGGTAGGGGATTCAAACAGAATTAGCCTCTTTACGAGATCTGCACGTATAGGGTCTACAAAAGACCTAATTCCTGTCCTTTGATGACAGCTTCGAACCGGCTGTGAACGTTAAGTTTGCCATAGATATTTTTTACATGCGACCGTACGGTACTTACGGCCAGATACATCTTGTCGGCTATCTCGGGGACGGTTAGATCTGTTGCCAGAAGTTGAAGTACTTCCAATTCTCGATCACTTAAGGACTCTACCAATTCAAGCCTTTTTTTCTGATTGAAGGATGCTGAAGGTGATTCGATTGAAGCTGAAAGGATATCGTGGATAAATTCAGTTTCAACTCCTTGTGCAGCGACACTTTTTAGTATTTGGACCAACACAGATCCTTCTTCTAAAAAAGGTCGAATGTGTCCTTCGGGCTTCGCNNAATGGGAAGATCCTATCCACTAATTCCAAGGCCTCTGCCAATCTTTTACCGGCTATGAGTATTCTGGCCAAGACAATCAATTCATAGTGGCGGATTAAGTGAGCCCCGATATTATCGGAGGTTTGTAGCTCCCTTCGATATGTATCATCGTCAAATCCACATTCATGGGCCCAACGCCTTGCCGCAGGTAAGTCTTCTTGTCGAAGCCATAAATGGGCCTGTTGTAATGCTACGTACCGGTCATCTGCTTCTGTCGCAATCGTGCCAGAAGCGAGGGACTTGGCCTTTTCCATCATCTGACCGGCAAGAGTTACATCGCCTTGGGATTGATTTAGAAGGGCCAGCGTCACGTAACCAGTAATAGCAGGTTGCTGGCGCCATTTTTTGCTTAATTCAATCCCTTCAAGCAAATATTCGTGGGCTAAATCAAGGAAATTCCATTCCCAATGGATGGTACCGAGGCCGATCAACGCTTCACAAGCAACTGGTAGCATATTACATTGATCATCCGTTGCGATTTCTAAGGCCTGTTGAAACAGCTCCTTGGGTTTATGGAGTTCTCCCTGTTGCATTCTGGCTAAAGCTAAACGACACAAAGCGATGACGGCCACCAGCAAGTTCCCACTAAGACGACTTACTCTGGCAACCTCTTCTAGTATCGCTTCCCCACCCTCTTTATCTCCGCTCATAAACAATGCCGCGCTGAGATTCCAGGCAGCCAGATCCCGAAATAAAATGTCGTCTTCTGGCAATTCTTCTAGCGCCTGGCTAGCCAGTGAAACTGCAGTCGGGTATTGTCTTTGATACATAGAGAGCATCGATTTTACTGCCATCAACCGGCTAATGACCTGGGAATCTTGGAGGACGATAGATTCTAAATATGATTCGGCAACCTGTGGTCGCCCGTTTCTAATCAGTAAAGCCCAGGCGTAATAAATGGATAACGTAACGCTGCTGCGGACTAGATCTTCGGGTATTTTCTCGATCCAGCGCATGAAGGTGGTAACTTCACTGCTCTTAATCGTTTCCTCGGCCGCTGATTCGAGCAAAGCGATTGCTCTATCGAAGTAACTCCCTCGCAAGGCGTATTCGATGGCCTCTGCTAAAAGATCCTTCTCTTCAAACCACCTGCTTGCCTTGAGGTAAAGGTGTGGTACCTCGTCAGCATGTGATTCTAACAGCCTCTGGTGTAAAAGATCTGCAAACAGTTGGTGGTAGCGAAACCATTGGCCCTGGTCATCCAAGGGGGTCAAAAAAAGGTTCGATGATCTTAATTGCTGGAGAATTTGTTGGGAATCTTTTTGTTCGGTAACCGCGTCACACAATTGGCTGGATAAATGCTCCAAAATCGATGTTTTCAGCAAAAATTCCTGGACTTGCTTTGATTGGTGGTTCATCACCTCATCACTCAAATAATCGGCGATATATTCCTGGCTGCCAGTAAAGCCTTGGATATAGCCTGACATATCCTTTTTCCCTTGCAAGGCGATGGATGCCAATTGCAGGCCGGCAATCCATCCCTCAGTCCGGTTCACCATGGCCTTGATGTCCTCGCGGGACAGATTGAGACCCAGAAACTGGTTTAGGAGGTTATCCGATTCATCGATAGAAAATCGAAGATCTGATTCTCGTATTTCCGTCATTTCCCTCCTGGCGCGCATTTTCGCGAGTGGTAGGGGAGGATCTGAGCGGCCGGCAATGACCAAATGCATGGTTGGCGGTTGATGTTCAAGCCAAAACGAAAGCCCTTGATGGATATCTTGACTTTCGATGAGATGATAATCGTCCAGCACCAAGGCAAAACGATTCTTCGTCTGCGCCACTTGATTGATGAGTGGGACGAGAACGGCTTCAACCTGCTCTTGTTGTGAGGAGTGGAAGAGGGATAACAATTGATCGCCCACAGCGACATCGATGGTCTGGAGGGCGGCGATGAAATAAGCCAGAAAGCGTATGATATCGTTGTCGTTTTCCTCCAACGTCACCCAGCAGAAATTTATCTCGCTCTGGCTAATCCAATGGCTGAGGAGGGTAGATTTTCCGAATCCGGCTGGTGCGGAGACCAGGGTTAATTTGCCTGACAAGCCGGCGTTGAGTTTGTCGAAGAGATGAGGACGTGGTACGAGATTTGGTCGCAGCGGTGGGATATATAGTTTCGTCTGCACCAATGTTCTTAGCATCGTGGAAGCCTTTCGTTCACTCGATCACGGGGATGGCTTCGATCTCGATAAGAAATTCTTTGTTGGCCAAGGCCCTAACGCCTGGCAAACCACTAACCCAAAAATCAAATAATTCATCAAACAAAGCGGAAAATAGGCTTATTATTTTGAACTCCCCCTTTCATTTATCCCGGCGAATCGATCTTCGATACGACGTCACCTACGGAAATAGACCCATGTTGAATGACTCGAGCGTAGATGCCGCGTCGCCGTAATTGTCTGCCTTCGGCCGAATTCACGAACTGGATGGCATCGTGCCCATATCGTTCGGTGAATTTAGCGCAACCATTGTGGGGCATATCTGTAATCTCTAACACGGCCGTACCAATGGAAATTTTTTGGCCGGATTTCAAATTCTCAAAACTCAAATCTAGATCGACGAACAATTGATCACCTGCCAAAGGCCAGCGGGACCGATCCTGGGCAAGCAATTGAATGATCCGGCTGTTCATGAGTGTGATCTGCATATCAGGATGGGCCTTACCGTCTTCAGTTTGTCTACTGCCACGTTCTCGCCAGTTATCTCCAATCAAACCATTGGTAGGATCTAATTCCGCTCGCTCCAAAACAAGCCGTTCGTCTTCGTCCGGCCGGCACACGATCATCTCCAACGTCCCCTTATCCTTCGGCGACTCACCTATTTCGGTCAATCCGGCCTCAAGTTCCTTTTTGATCAAG
>DOXE01000258.1 GCA_003519205.1 Chloroflexota bacterium | reverse complement strand
ATGCGTGTTTTCTCCGAGGATACTTGGGGCATCCTGCGCGAGAACGTCATCGGATCGGCACCGGAGTGGGTGTACGAGAATGGCCGTTTGGTGCGCCGCAATGAGTTACATGGCAATATCGCCCTCGGTCCAGGGAAACTGGAACACATCTACGCGCGCACCGGTCGTATGGCGCTCTTCGCTGCGGGTAATGGCGATGTGGATCTGGAGATGCTGCAGGAAGCTCGCTTCAGGCTCGTAATCGTGCACGACGACGCGGAGCGGGAGTATGTTGTCACAGCGGCCGCTGAGAAGCTTCTGGAATCCAGCAGGCAGGGCGGTTGGACGATGGTCAGTATGAAAGACGACTGGAAGACCATTTTTAAAGAGTAATTTCGGAAACAGGCAGTCGTTTGTTTTGAAAGGAATCAAAACTGCAAAAGGAGAACAAAAATGAGCCAAAAGAAAGATTCATTCTATATTGACGATAAGTTCAAGACCTACACCCATCTAAATTTCAAGAATGACCCCTACGAATTCCAGTTCGCCATCATTACCGACAATGCCGGCGGGGCACGGCCCGGCGTCTTCCCCAAGGCAGTGGAGATGGTGAACTGGCTGCAGCCCGAGTTCGTCGTTCACGCCGGCGATCTGATTGAAGGCTACGATGATGATGAAGAGCAAATACGAGCATGGTGGCAGGAGGTTGACGAATTCCTGGAACCCCTTGAAATGCCGTTTTTCTTCCTGCCGGGCAATCATGACCACTATTCCGAGGCCTCTATCAAGGCGTGGGGAGAACGCTTCGGAGACGAACGAGGATACTATCACTTTCTCTACAAGGGCGTGCTGTTCCTGATGGTCAACAGTGAAGACCCGCCTAAGACAGTTGAAGCACTACAGCGCGATAATCCTGAACTCTTCGCACGTGTTGCAGCAAACTACAAAGCGATGGAAGAACTGCAGGCTAAGGAGCATCTAACTGCGGAAGATGGTAGGAAGCTTCTTGAGTTGGGAGAACCCATTGAAGAATGGCTGGGAGAAATAAATATCAGCGAGAAACAGGTCGCCTACTTCAAAGAAGCCCTGGAAGCATATCCCGATGTACGCTGGACGTTCTGCATTATACACGCGCCGCCTTATTTCACACCGGCGTCCACCGAAAGAGACCCGGGCAACTTCCCCAAGATCGAAGCCATGATGGGAGACCGGCCATACACCGTATTCTCAGCCCATACGCACACCTACCACTACGACCTGCGCAACGGCCGTGACTATATTACGACGGCCACCAGCGGTGCGATGAATGTAGTGCGTCCAGGAGCGATGGATCATGTGGTTTGGATCACCATGACCAAGGATGGTCCCAAGATTGTCAATCTGCTGATGAACGGCATTATGGACAAGATGGGGCCTCCGGAGGACGATGATCTGGCGGCAATCGGTTTGTATAAACCAAAAGATTAGTCCCGGTATTGGGCTGTGGAATATATGAAATCTGGTGAAGGGTTTGGCGAATTTGTTCACTCCCTTCGCAAGTTTCATAAACCTGTCAATTCGCCAAAAACGGGTTGATTGCGCGCACCATTACTATCTTGCGGTGGGTGCCATAGTGGATCCTTCACCTTAAACAAAGAAGGTAATAATGACATTCGACGCATGGATCATGCTGATAATCCTTATTGCTTTATTTGGATTTCTGATCTGGAACAAACTGCCTGCCTGGATAGTTTTTGTCGGCGCCTTAACAATCACGATGACGCTCGGGTTGGCGCCGGAAAGTGAATTACTTGAAGGCTTTGCCAGTCCGGCCGTGGCCACAGTGGGGGTACTCTTCACTATAGCTGCAGGGATGTATTCTACCGGTTCCATTACCCTTATCGCCGATAAACTAATAGGGTTGCCAAAGACGTTGAATGAGGCTCTGCGTAAGATCTTACCGCCGGTGGCTGTGGCCAGTGCGTTTTTGAATAACACACCCCTGGTAGCTATGATGATTCCTGTGGTGCGCGACATCAGCCACACTGCCCGGTTGGCGGTTTCCAAGCTTTTGATTCCCGTGAGCTATGCTTCTATCTTAGGAGGGGCAGCCACCGTCATTGGAACCTCGGACAACCTGGTTATCGCCGGACTGGTGGCGGATGCTATTGCCGATGGTAGCCTGCAGGGGATGGAGCCGGTCAGCATTTTTGATCCTACCTGGATCGGCCTGCCAGCCACAGTGGCAGGAATTTTATTTATCATCTTCGTAGGAGTACCGTTGCTTCGCCAGCCCGAGGAAAGCGATGCTGATGAGATAGATAAGAAACGTGTCTACCGCGCGGAGTTTATCGTCCAGGCCGACACCAACCTGGTGGGTAAAACCATCAGCGATGCTGGACTAGGCCAGGGTGATGGTTATAAATTGATCTCACTGGAACGCAGCGACGATGACCAGATCCTTCTTGCAGAACCCAACTCCGAATCCGAGTTGATAGAACAAAAAGAATTACGAAGCGATGATGTTTTGACCTTTCATGCCGACGCCGAGTCAATCCCGGAGTTATGGACCAAGATAGGCTTGAAACCTGCCGTGGGGAGAGATTTGAAGAGTCAACGCCAGGAACATCGACTTGTGGAAGTTGTGGTTTCACCGCAGCATTCGGATGTAGGCAGAAAAGTAGCAGAGATACCCGTTCGGGAAGATCGCCATTTTGTCGACCAGATCGTGGCCAGTTCTCGAAATGGCAGGCCGATCGAGAATGCTATCATGGATGCGACAGTCGAAGTTGGCGACAATGCCATTCTTGAGGTCGAAGACAACTTTTTCTATACAAATCGTAACGAGCTTGAATTCGCCCTCGTTCGGCGCCTACATGGCTATCGAGTTCAGCGCATCGACCGCGCGGTTACTGCCGCAGTTATCACCGTGACCATGGTCTTGTTAGCCGCCTTTGACGTGATGAGTATGCTCAACGCCAGTCTGCTGGCTCTCCTGGCTATGTTATTGACCGGCTGCTTAACTCTCGAGCGAGCGTGGCGCAGCATTGAGTGGAAGACGTTGGTGGTGTTGGGCGCTGCCATTGGCCTGGAATCAGCGATAACGGCTACCGGCTTATCACAGGTGATAGCCGATGTGTTATCAGTACTTGGAGGAGATAGCCCGTTCGCTAACCTGGCAATCGTATTCATTGGGTCCATCATCATGACCAATATTATCACCAACGCGGCCGTCGCAGCCTTTATATTTCCTGTAGCGCTTTCAATGGCAAATAACCTAGGGGTAAGTTTTATGCCCTTTGCCATGATTTTGATGCTCGGCACGTCCTACGCTT
>DOXE01000356.1 GCA_003519205.1 Chloroflexota bacterium | reverse complement strand
GTTGGACGGGCACGGCGTATGCAGGTGCCCAAACCAGCGTATCAGCATGAAGTGATGATCGAAGCAGTCGAGAACCATAACCCGGAAGTTATTATCATCGATGAGATTGGTCGCGAGCGTGAAGCGGAAGCGGCACGAACTATCAACGAACGGGGCGTGCAATTAATTGGCACAGCGCACGGCAACACTATCGAAAATTTGCTGCTAAATCCAACATTATCTGATTTGGTTGGCGGTATTGAGAGCGTCACATTGTCAGATGAAGAAGCTCGCCGCCGAGGAACACAGAAGACTGTCCTCGAACGACGGGCACCGCCCACTTTTGACATCTTGATCGAGATTCAAGATCGCCAGCAGTTGGCGATACACCGTGATGTGGCTTCGGCCGTTGATTTGATGCTCCGAGGTCATTTGTTAGGTGTCGAGCTCCGCTATCGGGATGAATCGGGCGAAATTCATGTGGAACAAGAAGAAGCATGGAAAGTGCCATCAGCGGAATTCTCCCGACGCCGAGGTGGGCAGGTCCAGCGCGGGCAAAATGGGAAAAGGACCCAGGCAGATCGAGGACCACAGGATATTAGGCGAGGGGGGAATGGCCGCCCAAATATGATAAAATCTCCTGTTGCTACTGATGAGCGTAGTCGAAGAGTCCTTAATGTTTTTGCCTATGGTGTTGCCCGTAACCGTTTGAAACAGTCGGCAAAAAGCTTAGGGGTGACCATAAACATTGTGGACAATCTTGAGGAAGCTGACCTTTTGGTAACGCTCAAGAGTTATTTCCGCCGCCAGAAAAAGCTCATCATCGATGCTCAGAATCGTAGGGTTCCTGTTTATGTCTTGCGTGCCAATACGATCACNNGGCGTTACCAGCATCAATTGGCCCGTCAGGCTAATCTGGTCTCACATAGCTATGGAAAAGGACCAAATCGCCACGTGAGGATATTCAGGACCCCGCGCAATTAAAATTATTAGTTTGCCAGGTACATCTGTAGTGCCTGACCAACTCCAAGCCGTCGATGTTCATCACATTTGAAGGATCTGAGGGGAGTGGCAAATCCACTCAAATAAATATGCTGGCGGCCTATTTGCGCCAGCAAGGGTACGAAGTACTGGTCACCCGGGAACCAGGTGGCACCCATATTGGTGAGCAAGTCAGGCAATGCCTCCACGACGTGAAAAACAAAGAGATGACGGCGGCGGCGGAGGTTTTGCTCTATTCAGCGTCCCGCTCCCAACTCGTCCGGGAAGTGATCGTTCCGGCTTTAGAAAATGGCGTCATAGTGATAAGCGACCGCTACGCCGATAGCACAATGGCCTACCAGGGGTACGGCCGTCAACTTGACCTGGACGCTCTGGGTACTATCACCTATTTCGCCACTGGTGGTTTGAAACCTGATTTAACCATCCTATTTGATATTGATGTTGAGGAAGGACTCTCTAGACGATCTATCGGAGGAGTAGAGATGAATAGGATGGATTTGCAAGAGATCGCTTTTTATAAGAGGGTAAGGAATGGTTACATGGAGCTTGTCAAACAAGAGCCAGAACGATGGGTGATCGTTGATGCTGGTCGCCCACTTGATGAGATCCAGAACGACGTGCGCCGGTCTGTCAAAGCGAAGCTCAACTAAAACATATCTCCTGGACCTTCCGACAATTCAGGCATAGATTCTTCGATAGATTCTGGCGATTCGCCGCTTTCGAGCCGGTCGACGACTTCTTCAAATTCGTCGCCCATGTCCTCACCCATCTCCTGGCTCATTTTTCGCATAAAACGCCCAACTGATCGGGGGTCTTCTTCATCCAACCCAGCCAACATGCTGTCGGGATCCATGGCGTCGAAGCGGGATTCTTCGGATTTTGCCAAGGCTACCCGGCTAATTAGACGTTTTAGATCAGAGCTTTCACAATTGGAGCATTTAGGTTGGGCTTCATCGTATTCGGAATATGTGAATGAAAGCCTGACCAGTTGTCCACAATTATTGCAGCGAAATTCGTAAATGGGCATGTTTAAAACCTTGTAATCACTCCCTTCGATAGATTTAAAGTCTATGGAATGGACCACTGTTTCCTGATAAAATCACCAACAAACAGATGCTTCCAAGAATAACCACGATATTTTTGGGGAACATTATACGTTTGCAGTAGTTAGGTGCAACCTTGAGCAACAAAAATCCCTATTTAATTAAAAAATATCCTTTGTTAGTTGTCATCTCCGGTCCTTCTGGTGTGGGTAAAGATACAGTCGCTCGCTTATTACTTGAGGCCCCTGATACGTTTTACTTTGTGGTTACAGCTACCACAAGGCCACCTCGACCGGGTGAGGTGGACGGCTACGATTACTTCTTCGTCAGTCATGATGATTTTGCCCGCATGATCGAGGAAGATGAGTTGTTGGAATATGCCGTCGTTTACAATGATTACAAAGGCGTTCCGAAACAACAAATTCGGGACGCCATGGCCAGTGACCGGGATGTGATCATGCGAGTCGACGTTCAAGGAGCCGCCACCATTCGCAAAATCGTGCCTAATGCAATCTTCATCTTTTTATCTGCCGAATCAGAAGAAGAATTGATTAAACGGCTGCGGGAGAGAAAATCGGAAACGGCCGAGGGTTTAAACCTACGCATCGCCACCGCACGTCAGGAAATGAAACGGGTGTCCGAATTCGATTATTGTGTGGTTAATGCCGAAGGAGAGTTACAGCGAACGGTCCAACTCATTTTGTCCATCATTGATGCAGAGCACCACCGTATTGATCAGAGTCCGGTTGAATTATAAGGGCAATCTGAGTTACTCAAGCCCGTATTTGGGCAACTCCCAAAAGCGTATTGACCTTGGGATAAGAGTTGGCTCGCCTGTAGCCGATAGAACTCTGGGTATCTCCAAATTTTCTTAAACTACTAACCAAACAACTAACCCCAAAATGGCGATGATGACCAAGCCATACGTGAGTGCTTTCCTCAATATTAGGCTGTCACTAGCACCGTCGACGGTACTGGCGCCGACGATGACCTTTGCCGGGGCGAATAAGCTGCCAATGGCGCCACCTGCTGTCTGTGCTGCCAGTATGACGGCCACCGATAAACCTAAAGCAGTAGCGGTCTCCAACTGCAATTGCCCAAATACGACATTACTATTGGTGTTACTGCCAGTCATAAAAGCACCTAATGCCCCAATAATGGGGCTTAGGAAAGGAAAGAGTGGGCCGGTAGCGGCGCTAAGGGCTTGAGCCAGCAGCTGGGTCATGCCGGCAAGTTGCATGGTTACAGCCATGGCAACCAGGGTAACGATGCCAATAGTCGATTTAATCGATCCTTTTACGGTTTTAATAGCGATCACCCGGCCACTATAATCTTCACCTTCCCGGAATGTACCTCGCCAGCGAAACCATAAAAAACTTAGGAGGCTTGTATACATGAGTAATGCTCCGGCGTGGCCAAGAAGGCTTATCGATCGTCC
>DOXE01000381.1 GCA_003519205.1 Chloroflexota bacterium | reverse complement strand
TTAACAGTATCTTTAGCCGAAGCCAATCTGGCGGCAGCAGAAGCCAACTACGAAAAAGCTCTTTCTCAGGACGCTGTTGCTGGTAATAACTTAACGTCCGCTCGTGTGAATCTAGAACAGGCCGAACGTTCTCTGGTAGATGCCCAGGAAGCTTATGATATCGCCTGGCAGGAGGCTCGTGATTGGGAGCTTAACTATAATGAGCCGATTTGCCTGCCGGGTCAAGGGGGTCCGATTCCCTGCACTGGCATAACCTGGAAAGAGCGTCTTGAAAACGAAAGGGACGCTACCACACGCGCCCTTCAGCTGATGCAGGACAACCTGACAATGGCTCGGGCAAATTATAGCCTGACCCAGGCTGGACTGAGTGAAAACAGTGCTTTGACGGCCGAAGCGGCCGTCGTCAGTGCTCAGCAAGCCTTAAATCAAGCCCAAACCGGTCCCAAGGAAAACGAGATCGCAGCAGCCCAGCTTCAGTTAGAGCAGGCCGAAATATCAATACGACAAGCTGAGTTCAACCTGGAACAAGCCTTGCAAGCCTTGGAAAACGCAAAACTATTTGCCCCTTGGAGCGGTACCGTGTTATCGGTCGATGCTGCGGCAGGGGAGATTGTCGCTGGTGGCACGCCAATCATAACCTTGTTGGATTCCAGATCCTTAATATTCCAAACCAGCAATCTAAGCGAACGAGATCTGGCGTACGTCGAGGCTGGTCAATCAAGCGAGATCACAATGAAGACCTTTCCCAACCAGCCGATCACCGGGCAAGTTAGCTATATTGTGCCACAGGCCAGCGGGCAAGTTGGCGATGCCGCCACCTTTACCGTAGTCATCGATATTGAACAAACTGATTTAGATCTAAGGTCGGGCATGACCGGCCGGGTTGAAATCCAACGTCAGGAAGAGTAAGTTCGCCTTTTGCCTCTGCTGCAACGTTGGACCTATTTGTATGTCGATACCTGGTAAACAAAGTAAACTGCCCAAAAGAAATCTCGTCTAGCCAAAAATAACCTTTAGGCCTTTATTGATTATTTTTTTCCTGCTCCCGAATAGGTTTGGGAACTTCTTCAACTCCTACTCCGTCATTAAAGAATGAGCTGTCGTGTTCAGAAATTAGCACGAATTAGGGGTATCTTCGTTCCGGCTGACGGTTATCCTAACGAGCTTGAAATTTTGGGGAAAATATCTTACTGAAAACTATCAATAATGTGAGAGGATTCGTGAAGAAAACAGTTTCTTTTAACTTTCGTTTTTTGTTGAAGGGATTGCTGGTTGTTATTACTCTTCTTATGGTGGGTTGCTCGGTGGTCCCTCTATCGAAAGATAATGGAACGCCTATTGTAATACCCTTTGAGGGAGCACCGGTAACAGTTACCATCCGAAATGATAGGCTCGTCATCGCCAACAATAGACCAGATATCATTTATTACCGGATATTTCCCACCGAAATTCTGCCCGTGATCGAGTGGGCACCTTGCATAGCGCCGGAAGCGTGTCCGGCTGAGCAACAGGTCAATCCTGGAGAAGAAAAGCAAATCGCCCTTAAAACGATCGTTGGTGATGATACGCAGTCGATTACTCTATTTTGGTGGCGATTTCTGGAGAGACAGCCGGGTGCGAGTGTTCCACCAATGAAAATGGAAGAACTCGAGGTGATGATGCCGTAGAGGACAGGAAGTGGAAAGAACGATATACGAGGATGTGACTGCTGGCTTGTTATGTTTAAAAAGCAGTCGCAGCGTTAAGATAGCATGCAAGCTAGCCGATTCAGATCATCGGTAGTAGTCACGATGATAGGCAAGACTTTCACATTATTTCCGACGAGGTGTGATATGAACTTGTTGCCCTGGGTAAAAATATGTTTTGTTGCCCTGATAATCCTCGCTGAGTGCAAATGATTTGCACACTTTTTTGAAAGTCATCATCGCCCGTTTTGAGTAAGGGCTGCCAAGCAGAAAGAACTCTCCGACGGGCACTTTATCGAACGTCGTCGTTCGTACTCGTCTATCTATAATCATGTAACAATCCCCCTCTATTTAAACTTAAACGAAATGCCACGGGCGTGGCTTCAAAGAAGGTGATACGACATTAACTCATTCAAAGTATACATATTCGAAAATAACGTATCAATGCCTTTTACTCGATTTTGTCCCATTTTGCCTAGTACTTGCTTCCTATTATCAATAATTTGCCCTTTTGGTAAATAGTTTGGAGCATAAACCACTTCATCGCTCAGCTTCTATTAATCCGCTTGATCGGTCAAGTCGATGATGTCCAGGCGTGTTGTATCACCAAATCGCTTCGTGCTGGCACTTTGGATGACCAGGACCAGATCGCCGTCGATGTCATGACGCGAAAGCCATTGCTGGGCATATTCCGGCCAACTCTCTGGATTCACCGACAAAAATTCAGGGTAAACTCCATAGGAGAATTGCAGTTGCTGGCATGTCCTTTCATCCAAGCAAATGGCGATAATCCATGGTTTCAACCGAAAGCGAGTAACCCTTCGCGCTGTGGCGCCACTGGCACTAGGCACAAATACAAGCGCTGGACTTAAATTTTGAGCGCTAGAGTAAATTTCATACGCAAAAAGATCCTTTCTGGTTATTTGCCCGCTAGATTTTTGCAGTTCCAATAGTTCACCCACGCCTTGTCTATCTGCGAATTGTTCGGTCTCCTTGGCGATGTGAGCCATCACGCTAACTGCTTCTTCAGGGAACTCTCCCACGGCCGTTTCGCCAGAGAGCATCAGGCAATCGGTCCCATCAAGGATGGCATTGGCCACATCAGTTGCTTCGGCTCTCGTCGGCCGGCGATGGTCAATCATTGATTCAAGCATATGGGTTGCCGTAATGACTGGTTTACCTCTCATATTGGCTTGAACGATGATCTTTTTCTGGGTTGTTGCAACCCGTTCAATGGGGATCTCTACACCCAAATCTCCACGGGCTACCATGATGCCGTCAGTGGCTGCCAAAATCCCTTGCAGGTTCTCCAGTGCTCTGGATCTTTCAATTTTGGCAATGATGAAGGGATCATAATCAATAGCTCGAGCTGCTTCTCGGACGGCTTCGATATCGCTTCCATTTTCGACAAAGGATTGGCTCACGCCGTCCAATCCCACGGAAGCAGCGAACTTCAAANNCCATCGTTAAGGAAGATGCTATTGCCAGGTTTAACAACTTCGGGCAACTCCTCGAAACTCATCGAAGCACAATTGTTGTCACCTAAGCAATCTTCCGTTAGAAGGGAGAAGCTTTGGCCACGCTCCAGTAGGACCGGTTCTTTGGCCAACTTGCCGATTCGCATCTTTGGGCCTGGTAAATCACCGAAGATGGTCACCCGTTTTCCCACAGCCTCCGCTGCTGCCCGGACGTTGGCGATGGTTTGTTGATGCCCATCGAAGTCGCCATGGGCAAAGTTAATTCGAGCGATATTCATCCCGTTGTTTATCATCCGTTCCAACTGGGGTTGTTCTTGGGAAGAGGGCCCAATCGTGCACACGATTTTCGTTTTTTTTGGAAGGAGTTTGGATATTTTCATAGATAACCCCGCAAGATATTCATAGTCGCTGCCATCTCTCAAACGCTAAAGTTTACTATTGTATTATCCAGGAACTCAATGCCTTGTAAACCGTCAAACTCAACGTTTTTTCAAGTAACTAGTTGTAACAATAGGTGGTCAAGAGTTCCGAAATCAGGGTAAACAACTTTCTAGAATCAAAGATAGATTTCGGTAAATTGAACGGAATCCAGTCTAATGAATCGCTAACAATTTGGGTTATGGTCAATCACCAGTGCTTATAATTGAAGTCAGACCAAATTTGGGCGTACTATATGCATCTCTTAATAAATTATATGGGTGGTATTTTAAGAAAAGATTGTTAGCTTGTTAACAATGTGTCAACGTACTAGGACGACTTGCCCATTGGTCTCAACATCAAGGATGTTTATCATAAGCAAGATGATCTTATGCAACCATTTGTAGCGATTGTTTCTGGGGAGATGGGCCGGTATGTCGACTGTGGGAATGACCATGGCCTCTGTTTTGGTAATTGAAGACGATCCACAAAACCGCCATCTAATCAAGACATTGTTGGAAGTTGAGGGTTATTATGTCAGAGCCGTTCATGATGTGGCTTCTGCTTGGTATATTTTGGAAGAGGAGTTACCCGATTTGATTTGTTGTGATCTGATATTGCCCGGCACCAGTGGTCTCGATTTCCTAGCCAATCGGGGAAAGATCAACGGGCTGATCGAAGTGCCGGTTGTAGCTGTTACGGGTAAAAATGAACACAAGGTTGAAGCCGAAAAGCTAGGTGTATCTGCCTTCTTGCTCAAACCATTTGCCATGAGCCAGCTGTTATCGGCCGTTGAATCTGCGTTAGTAGAAATACACCACTAACTTTCCCAGTTAACCAATTAATACCTAAAGAAGAAACGCCGCGAACTTTCACGCGGCGTTTTTGTCATAAATGGACAGAAAATCTTTTCACTCTTGAACGATTATCTTGCCCAAGATGTAGCGGTCGCCGGTCAGGTTGCCGGTCGAATCGGATATGTGTAATCGTCGATTGCCAGTCATTTCATAGAGCCCGGTTTCAATCAAATACTCTCCCAGCAGTATATCTTCTGGTATTTCCATGCGGTATGGGTCTGTCATTCTTTGACCAGGTAGCCACTTGGGTATCCACAGGTGGGTGGGGGCAGAGCCGCCCAAAGGGGTATAGTCCAGGGTGACCAGTGGCCGGTCAGAGGGATCAATCAAATGCAGGAAGACGGTGTAGCTCTCCTCAGCTGGGGCTAAGCTCTCCCATTCCAATTTCACGTGTATCGTATCGCCGGGATTGACCAAAATGGGATTATTCCAAGGGGCAGTGCGGCGTTGCCCCAGCCCTTTGCGAACCCTGGCCGAAACCAGCCCGACCTGTTGCCTGAAATTAGCCAATAATCCCCTGGTGTCTGGTGGCCGTCCCTCGGATGAGACGACTAGTTTGCCTATGTCCAAATCCAACTTGGCCTTTGTATTTTTACTCAAATTTCTCAGATCTGCGGAAAGTGGATATTCGCCCGTTGGCAGGTTCTGGGGAAGGGNNCATTCCCAATGGGCTTGATTTGTGTCAATTCTGGTGGGATGCTGGCGTCACCTGGCTGTACTATCTGGTAGAACGGACCCCGAGGGCGCAGGCGAAACCCGGCCTCGGCTACTTCCGGCCGATATCCGCTCAGATAAACGGGATTGCCGGGTAAGTAATAATAGATACTGTCCGACCACGGCATGTCGGTCGAAACCAGGTGAGGCTGGACGTCGATGGGATCAGGCCAGCGGCCTTCCACGTACCTGGCATACCAAAGGGGCGTCATATGCTCCCAATCATTCAACAATATCGCCCCTTCCTCTTGACCCTGGAACCAATTGAATACCGCCTCCTGGTATTCCAATGCATCGACGTAATCTTTAAGTGAGATATGGGAAAAATTTCGTACGACTTGTAGAAGTGGACCTAACAGGAATAGTGCCCCGACGAGTAAAGCTACTGCCTTGATATCCAGGCTCATCCGGCGGTGAAGCAGGTTCAATAATCCCCAGAGCCCGATTCCGGCTAAAAGACCAATAAGCAAGAAGACGCCCAAAAGATAGGCCATAATATCTTGCTGTCTTAAATTGATCACAAATAAGTAGTTACTCACTAAAGCCAGTCCATAGAGAAGAGCAAGAGGGCGATAAGAATGCCGTTTCCTCTGGTCCACTGATACAACCAACCAAATCAATCCAAGGACCGATAGGAAGATGATGGGCAAAGAATATTGGAGTCGAAGCAGTGTCCAGAAAACGGTGAACCGGTCAAGTTGATCAGCCAGCCCAAAAAATGGCAGGCTCTCGGTGATTCCCCGGCCCAATACATGGTCGAGAAAACCGTTGAGAGTATTCATGTTGTAAGGGCCGAAAACCGGACGCATCGCGCTGCGAATGGGAAAGTATAGCCATACCAATAAACCCAACAAAAAAAAGGCGGCCATTTTCAACAGCGTCCGCCAATCGCGCCAGATTGAGGGTCGCAGCCAGAGGATGAAGGACGCGTAAGCAAGAAAACTGAAGACCGTCAGTGGGTGGTGGGTGATACCCAATCCGGCCGAAAGCCCAAATGCATATAACCATCTATCAGATCCAGCAACGATCTCTGCGTTTCCCTGTCCCCGAGTTTCCCCATCTCCGACAGACGCCCACCACTTCGTCAGACAGAACAAATTGGCTGCCAAAAAAGTGGCGGTTATGATATGGGGATTGGCGTGGATGGCATGTTGCCACCAATCCGCAGCCGTCGCCACGGTGAAAGCAGCGAAGAGGGCCATTATTTTGTCCAGACCCCACTGATTTTCAGGAGCCAGCGGCTTCTTTATCGCTACTGTCTGGACAGTGCCAAAGACGAAA
>DOXE01000347.1 GCA_003519205.1 Chloroflexota bacterium | reverse complement strand
AATAGGAATCGCACACATTCGAGAATTCTCCGTGGCAATTGGCTAGCAGCAGGACGGCAACTGTAAGAAGAAATATCAATCTCAATCGTTTCATCGTTCTTCCTCCGCAATTTTTTTTAATTTTTGATCACCAAGGATCAAATGATGCGTTGGCAGGATAATTCTTAATTCCTCAGGAAGTCGAATGAGATACATGGTTCGTCTCAATTTTTCGGATACGATGAGGTCGTACACCTGGAGCGGTGGCCAGGCTGTGAGCTTCATCAGGGTAGCGAGACGGTGCGGCGCTCCAGAACTTCGCTCCAAAACGATTAACAACCTGGGCTGGTCCGTATACGTACTTCATCTTATTGTTCCAGCCCCTTGCCCTTCCACTCGTTCCAAATCCTTGTGTTTCATTTCAATAAGGGTGCCGTATTGTTCTAGAATATGCCGGGCCTCTGGTGCTGTTTCCGTCGAAGTCTTTACCACAAAGAGCGCATTATCACGGTGAGCATCTGCGACGTAGGAAAACAGAGAACGTTCTGCTCTGTCTAAACCAAATATCATGCCGAAGAGGGCGCCAGCAAAAGCGCAATACAGCATGATAAGGGCAAGAAAAATCAGGCTCGTCCCAATAGGGCACTCCATCAGCCTGCAGTTCAAGATACCGGCGATCACGCCAATAAGGCTACCAAAGCTAAGGCCGATAAGGGAACCCAGGGCAGCATCTTTGAATACTATCCGCGCTTTTTCCTTGCTGCACAGGTACTTCCAGATGTCAGCGGTTCCGGGCAATATATTCATCTTATTGTCTGAAAATCCAGCTGCCCTCAGCTCTCGTTCGGCACTTTTCATATGTGCATTATCAGGGATTAGACTAACGATGGTTTCCATTATTCGACCTCCTCGCAGTGATATAGCCTGATTTCACCACTTCATAGAGGCGCTGCATTACAAATTAAGCGCCTCAGCTAAAAGGACAGTTAATGTACTTTTACCACTACCTCATTTACCAAAAATGCCTATCCGCTCACCGTTGAGTTCTAATTCAACGTTAGCTGACAGGTAAATATCTTCCATACATCGGCTAGGTACCAAGAACTGGCTGGTGCGAGCTGGGTTGGGCAATTAACCTGCGTACTGACCACCTCGCGGTACCACGATAATCCTGTATCTCGAGAAATCACGGGCAAGCCTTTTTGATTATGGCAAACACATGTTCCGCGTAGCGATCACTCGGAAAGCGTACCCTGAATTCTGGATCGATGAAGCCGATTGCGCTGCTGATCAGCGTACCTAGTTCATGATGTGCTAACTCTACCTCCGTTCTTATCCCAGATCGCTCGGCAGCGTTGCAGAGTGGACATTGGTCGAACACATAGTTAATTTCATCGTCAATCTGTTCGGGGGTGAAAGGGATGTGCATTGACCCAAGAATACATTTTAGCGTCAGCATTGCTCGGTGGATGTTTGATTTCCCGGATAAACTGAGACTGACGTGACGGGCTACTGATTGACCCAATCTCTCTGCAAAGTTGTCAGCCAAACGCTCGGTTTCTAGAGCCCTACCTCGCACCTCGCTGGCAAGGGCTCCCTCTAACAGAATTTCATCCAGATCGACAGCGGTGGCTTTTCCCCCAGCGACACACTCAGCCCAGATGTGGAAGCCGCTCTCTTCGTCGCCCCGGATAAAGACGTTTCGCTCAGCTACCTCTTCATAGTACATATCACCGCTACCGACCGTATAATTGTAAATGACGGTGGCTTGTGATATAGAGCAATTGGCCACGCAATTTCCGTTTTTTTTCAGACTCTCAGCCATCAATGTGCTGTTCATTACCTGCGTCACCTCCTAAGTTGCGACAAACGTTGTCGGCTAAAGATTGACCACTACTTTGTTTCTTTTCTGCATCTCCGGCGATGACCTTGGGCTGGCTTCGGGTTTGTGTACCCTTGAGGTTCAATATGGCATCCAATAACATTTCGGTAGCACAGCCTTTGATCAGAAAGTCGTCAACCCCGGCCGAGATAGCAAGGNNCAGACCATCAACCGCTTCTCCAACCAACTCAACCTCTGGACAGAGAATCAATAGAGCGCACAGGCCCTGGCGAGTCGGCTGTTGGTCATCGGCGATCAAAACGCGTATACGTTGTTTCATTGACTATCATCCTTTAGTGTATGGTATATATGAACATCAGCCTTGCTTTCATTAACCTACACGGTTAGGGTTCGGGAGTCATCGGCAGGATGATGATTTTTGCTCAACAAAAGAAGACCGCCTCAAGGCGGTCTGGCTCCACACCTGTTGATAGTGCCTACTTCATTTGTATTACTTTGACATGCTCCCACCGCTAAAGTGGATGGGCTTTACAGGCTTTTCCTGTAACGGGGAACCGGAAAGAGAATTGAGTGTGCAGTTGCCCGTGCACCTCTGTTTTCTAGCTTGGTTTTGTTGTTACCCTTCTTTGGCGTCCAACTCATCGAGTTCTGCAAATCCCTCTCGGAGAGCATAGAGTGCTGCTTGAACCCGGTTAGCCAAGTGTAATTTGCTCAGGATGTTACTTACGTGAGTGCGTACCGTAACCTCGGCGATGGACAGTTGGCCTGCGATTTCTTGGTTGCTCAACCCTTTTGCCACCAAATGTAAGACCTCTATCTCCCGTTCGGTCAGTGGATCTGGTGTTGGCGTTTTAATGGTCGGCCGACGCATCTCTTGTAAGACCTTACGAGCAATGCTCGGATGCAATGAAGGTTCACCGCGATAGACTTTACGGATGGCATCAACCAACTCTTCAGGATCGGCATGCTTTAGTAGATAGCCTAGGGCGCCAGCCTTGATGGCGGGAAAGACCTTGTCATCGGCCGCGAAACTGGTCAACGCCAAAATCCGGGTCTCTGGTTGGTTACCCGTTATCTGGCGGGTAGCTTCAATGCCATCCATCACTGGCATCACCAGGTCCATCAGGATAACGTCCGGTCGCAGTGTGTCAGCCTGATCCACCGCCTCGCGCCCATCCGCAGCCTCTCCGACGACCTGGATGTCTTCAACCTCTGCCAGCAGGGCACGGGTTCCCTTGCGGACGATGGTGTGGTCATCGACAATAAGAACTTGAATCGTTGTTTGTCCCGTCTGATTCACCTCATCCATTAGGTTTTACCTCAACCCTTAATGTTGTTCCTTCCCCCGGCCCACTATCTATTGTCATTTCCCCATTAATTCGCTGCACGCGTTCTTCAATACTGCGTAAACCTAGCCCACCACTCTGCTCGGCAGCAACCGGATCAAAGCCCCTACCATCATCTTGCACCTCCAGGCAAAAGTGATCATGGTCAGCGTACAGGCGAACGATCACCTTTTGCGCCCTGGCGTGTTTCACTGCATTGGTGAGAGCCTCCTGGGCAATCCGGTAAAGTTCTTCCTCAATTGAAAGCGGCAATCGCATTTCTCCCTTTATATGGAATTCGGACTGCAATCCCGAGCGAGCTTCCACTGCTTCTAAGCGGGCTTGTAGCGCACTCGCTAACCCCTCCTCCTCCAACGCTGGTGGGTGTAATTCAAAAATAAGCATACGCATGTCTAACATGGCTTCGCGGGCCATGTTGCGCAACTCTTGAAGGTTATCGGCTGCTATCTCCGCCTTACCGGCCGACAGCGCCATTCGTGCTGCCTCTGCATAAAGGTTAACACTGTAGAGCGCCTGGGTTACCGAATCGTGTAACTCGCGCGCNNATGGCCGCCTGGTCGGCAAAGAGACTCATGATCCGGATGTCTTCCTTATTGAATCCGCCTGGCTTGTTGACGATATCCAGTGCACCGATGATAGTCTCATCTGCCCAAAGGGGAATAGAAAGAAGGGTTTTAAGGTCTGGGCTTCGGTAATATGCCTGAACCCGACTCTCCAGATCATTCAACAACAATGGCTTGCCCTGAGCCACTACCATTCCAGCGAATGATTCACTAATGGCCATACGGTCCAAGACGGGTGAAGGCGTACCGCTACTGCTAGTGACGCGCAACCAACCCTCGTCTTCCACCAGCAACACCGCACTCCCCGTAGCCCCTGTTAATCTCTGTGATTCAGCACAAACAAGTTCTAGCACCTCTTCAAGGGTTACAACCTTTTGTAGTAGAGCGCTTGTAACTCTCTGGAGGCTCTCGCTTGTTTCCAATAACAGCCTGGTTTGCTGCTGTTGTTCCTGAAGACGCTGCTCTATTCCTTTAGCATATAAGGTAGCTAAGCGAGCCGCCATGTATCGAAGACCAGTATCGAGCTGGGTACTTACATCCAATGCCTTCGTTGGCTCGGATGAATACGTACGCCACACAATGGGTATAGCAGCCTCCCGTAGCAAAAGTAGCGCCTCGAGCACCTCGGAAATCTCAAAGCCTGACGCCAGACGATCGAGTGATACTTCGCGCAGATACGCCTCCAAAGCAAGGGGCGACCCAGTCTTTAGGCTGTTTATGAAAGCAACGAGCCCGCGGGCTGCAGACGGTTTGAGCTCTACCAATGGAACCTGCCCGTAACGAGAACCGGGTTGATTGTGAGCCTTCTTAGCCCATGTTGCAGCAATTTCGTCCTGGTAAAGCTCCAGGAGCATGGCTAGGTCTTGAGCTGGTTCTACATTTTCTGTCATTTCTTTCCATAGATTCGTAGCTATTAAGAACGCCTATATGAGGCATTTTAACATACCTGTCTGTCGGTTTGAAGTGTAAGAAGCAAAGATGAGATATGGTCTCTCCGCCTCTTATGGTCAAGCTGTTGGAAGAAACTCTTAGTGATACTGATCGTCGATTGTAGGCGTGAAGCGTTAAAGTAGGAATGAGGAACTAATTGCCGATCACTTAGTGGCTACGAACCAATGGCTTGGTCATAGTATAAGAATTCTCATCCTTTCTTGGCTCAGATATTGATCGGCGGCTATAACAGGGGTCTACGATTCAGTGCAATATGGCCTTAATCGAAAACATATTTGAGGAATCCGGTAATATGCTTGCCACGAGGCCATTTACTGCTGAAAGAAAGGAGCCACTTATTGTTGAAGTTTACAAATTGGCCTATTAGTAGCTGGCCTCTTTCGTGGTAGGAATGTACTCGACCAGCTCGTCCAGTGGGACCATCAGGCGTTCGTCCGAACTACGACGTTTGACCTCGACAGCCCCTTGTGCTAACCCGCGAGCGCCAACAGTCACCCGCAATGGGATGCCGATCAGGTCCGCATCCTTAAATTTTACGCCAGCACTGGCATCACGATCGTCATAATAAACCGTAAAACCAGCTCCCATCAATTTTACATAAAGTTTATCAGCCGCCTCTTCTACCTCCTCGCCTTTGCCCAGCGACATCAGGTGAAGATCGAAAGGGGCCACGCTGTCGGGCCAGATGATGCCGTCCTGGTCGTGGTGCAACTCGACAATGACGGCCATCAACCTATCCAGGCCAATCCCATAGGAGCCCATGTAAATCAGTTGCGGTTCGTTGTTCTCATCCAGATAAGTGGCCCCGGTAGCTTCGCTGTAACGGGTGCCTAATTTGAAACAGTGGCCCACTTCGATGGCCCGGCGTGCCTCAATCCGGCCGCCGCAGTTGGGGCACTTGTGCCCGGTATCGGCCTGGGCGATGTCGGCCATCTGGCTGATGGCAAAATCTCTGGGATAGTTGGCACCCGTGTAGTGATAACCTTCGTCGTTGGCGCCGATGACGAAGTCACCGCCATTTTCAATCGACCTGTCGGCAATGACAATTATGCCCCCTCCATTTATGTCAGGGGCCACCTCTAAACCAACAGCCGAGGCATAACCGGGCACAGCGCCAATAGCCCGGATCTCGTCCTCGATCGCTGGCCGTAACTCCCCGCCACCTAAGGCATTCACCAGCTTGGTCTCATTGACCTCCAAATCTCCCCGAACCAGCCCAAAGACAAAGCGGCCATCTTTCTCTAAACGGCCGGGTGGTGTGTTCCAGTAAAAGATCGCCTTGATGGTCTGGCTTACCGGCACGCCGACGAAATCGGCCACCTGAGCGATAGTAGTGCAATCCGGCGTGGCCATCTTTTTTAGCTCGGCCTGGTCGACCGGTGGCTGGCCTTCGCGGACAAACTCGGCCGTATCGACGTTAGCCGCATAGTTACATGAGGTACAGGCGATAAAGGTATCCTCTCCTTGCTCGTGCGGAACTGCAAACTCATGCGAGGATTTTCCGCCCATAGCGCCAACGTCGGCTAGAATTGGCACGGTTGGCACACCACAACGTTGGAAGATATTTAGATAAGCCTGGTACATAGACGGATAGAATTCGTCCATCGAATCCTCGCTGGGATCGAGGCTATAGGCATCTTTCATGATAAACTCGCGTAAGCGAATCAGGCCGCCTCGAGCGCGGGGTTCATCCCGAAACTTCTTGGACACATGATAGACAAGACGGGGCAAGTCGCGATAACTTTCAATATCGCTTAAGGTGATGTCGTTGACGACCTCCTCGTGTGTTGGGGATAAGGCATACTCCCGGCCGCTCTCTGTCCGTAACTTGACCAGGGCTGGTCCAAATTCGGTCCAACGGCCGGTCGCCTGCCAGACTTTTGCCGGGTGCAGATTGGGCATCCACATTTCCTGGCCGTCGATAGCCTCCATCTCCTCGGCCATAATGTCCCAGATCTTGCGGATCACCCGGTAACCCAGGGGCATAAAGGTGTATAAACCGGCGCCAAGTGGCCGGATATAATTAGCCCGAATCAACAATTGGTGGCTGATCATCTCGGCATCGGCCGGTGCTTCCCGCAACGTCTTACCGAAGGCTTTTGTCATTCGCATAAGCTGGTATTCACATCCTTGTGTCGTTGATCCCTTTGCATAGAGCGGCTCAGGCTTATGCTGGGGTGGCACAGTATAACAGGCATCCCAGGGGGGGTCAAAAGCGCCAAATATGAGTAAATCGGCTGATTTTTATTAAAAAAGTGCCCAATCAGCACATATTTGGACCAATTTTGCTCCAATCCCTTGCCTACTCGGGCAACATGCTCTAAGATGGTGCCTGATTGTTGGTCAGTATCCATCATCAATACCATAATTACCAGAGTAATTCTGGAAAAAGGAAGGGAAAAATGGCATATGCATACACCAATTCTAAAGGGCGTACTTATTACCTGCATTCAAGGGAGACAACCTTGAAGAACGGCGGTACACAAACCATCTACTTTTTCGGCAAAGAAGCCAAAGAAGGCGCGATCGACGCGGTCCCGGCTGGCTATGTCGTAACGGAAAGCCGCAATGGCCTGCCCGTTTTGAAAAAAGGTTAAGCCCACATTCTACTACCTGGCGTTAAATACGCCAGCATTGAAACCACAAAGCTCCGCCTGCTTCGGTTAGGTTGGGGCTTTTTTTCATTCTAATGACTCTTCGCCAGCAAGGTGCTCAAAGCCCCTAGTAAGGCGTCAATATCCGCCTGTGTATTGTAACCCTGCACC
Organism: Chloroflexota bacterium; assembly: GCA_003519205.1. Taxonomy (GTDB): domain Bacteria; phylum Chloroflexota; class Anaerolineae; order Promineifilales; family Promineifilaceae; genus UBA11865. The sequence goes on along the minus strand of DOXE01000347.1, from coordinate 2,899 downwards.
GATACCCGGATGAGTTGCCTGTCATTCCACTCGATGCAGGGGATCTCGATTTTGAACTGCTCATAGAGCTGGGATTTTAACGATTTGATGTCTGGTATGGGTGGCAACTGGGCGACAGCCATTTGATGGTACCAGCCGGACTCATCTGGATATACAGAAGGCAGGCCGGTCAACTCGTCGATGCGTTGGATAGCCTGATGGACTAAATCGTGGCACCGTTTTCTCACGTTTGGCCAATTGTACTCAGCCTGGAACCGGGTGGCGGCCGGGATAGACAAATACGGGGCGATATATATCGTTCCCCACCACTGCAAGTAATCCAGATAATCTGAACCAAAGGAAAGGGTTCGATCCTCTCCCCAACCCCAACCGACAACCAACGGCTCGATCAACTCCTGCCGGTCTATCCGCGTATACAGAAAGGCGGAGCCCTTCGGACCACAAAGCCATTTATGCCCGTTGCCAACATAGAAATCAGCCCCAATCACCTTAAGATCGAGCTTTATCTGCCCTGGGGCATGGGCACCGTCAATCACCGTCAGAATGCCTGCTTTTCTGGCTCTGGCACAGATTATTTCGACCGGCATCGTCACGGCTGTCGGCGAAGTGATATGGCTGATGAATATCACCTTTGTTTGCGTNNTGAAATGGGTTGCCGGATGTATGAAAAGCCGCGTTTTTGGCTAAAGTAGTTCCAGGCACGATCACAGGCGCCATACTCGTGATCCGTAGCCAGAACCTCGTCGCCTGGTCCCAAAGACAAGGATTGGGCAATGACATTTACGCCAAAAGTAGCGTTCGGCACATACACAAGTTCTCCAGCGTCGGCATTCAGATAACCGCCAAGCGCTTGGCGAGCTGTTACCAGTAACTCGGATAATTCCTGATCCACAAAATAGACCGGTTGCCGCTCCATGCGCCGTAACCAATCCTGGTAAACTTCAAATACAGGTCGTGGGGTAGCTCCAAACGAACCGTGATTGAGGAATACGATGTCAGGATCGAGCAAGAATAGCTCTCTTAGTGATGTCATCTGCCCTCCATTGTTTTGCTGACAAGATCAAACTTGGCTTACAGCTTAGCCCAATCCGCTAGAGGCTACGCAAAGTTGGGTGAACACGCAAATTGGGTGACTAGCCGTTTTTCAAGGGGATGAGTGAGAACCTCTTTGTTCAGAGGCAAAACGGGGTAAAAGTTCCCTAAAAAGAAAGAGCCTAGCTTGCGCCAGGCCTTTCAAAGGGAAGAGGAGAAAGGGATGATTCTTGACTAGCAACATTATGTCATATCCTATATTTTGTGTAAATGGGACTATGGGACTAGTACTATGGTTATGTCCTATGGCTTCCACCTTTGGCATTACTGGCTCTGCCTCCAATTGAGCCAGGATTTACAGTGTATCGATAGTGTTGAACATAATATCGAATGATAATTCAACACCTTTCTTTAGTGTATGTCCCGTAAATGAGAAGGGGGCAAAAAGGACTAACGATTGAGACGAACCCGGTGCCACTGGGCTACCCCCATTGGTGTGGTAACGTAGTTCTGCACATGTGGTTTAACTAGTACAGCCGATAAACTGTGATTTAGAAAAATGGCTGGTGATTCGGCTACAATTTGTTGCTCGATATCATGGTATCGATCCAACCGGCGTTTGATATCTTGTTCAATGCGAGCACTCTCCAACAGACTATCGATCTCGGCGTTGCGATAGCCCATTAAATTTTGTTCCGAGTCACTGTGGAATAAAACGTCAAGAAAGTTTTCAGGATCCGGATAATCGGCACACCAGCCGGAATTGAAGATATTTCCCACGTTACCGGCGTAGAGTTCGTCAAGGTAATTAAAGGGATCAAGCAAGAGCGGTTCTACGGTCACACCCAGATTATCCTGCCACATAGTAATGAGTGCGGTAACTAGGGGGCCAACGCTGCCATAGCCAGAGGTTGTGAAAGTGACCGCAGGAAAGGTGTTAGGATCGGCATAACCGGCCTGGGCTAGCAAGGCTCGGGCTTTTTCCGGATCGAAGCGTGGTCCATTGATATTTCCAGTGTATCCAGGAATACCAGGTGGCAACGGTCCAACGGCAGGAAGGACGTTGCCCCCATAAAGGCCATCGATCAACTTCTGCCCGTCCACTGCATAGCTAAAGGCCTGGCGAACAAGTAGATCATCGAAAGGAGCCAACCGATTGTTAAAACCCACATAACTGATACACATATTGGTTCCCATTTGCAGGTCAGATGATAAGGGGTTGTTGGGATCCTGGGCACGTTCCAGGTTGCTCCCCCCAATGCTAACCAAATCTATCTGGTCCTTTTCATACATAGCCATGGGGATACCAGCACCCATGTGGTAGACGACATGGCTGACGGCCGGAGGTGGCAAATAATAACGATCATTACCGGCAAGGATCAGTACCTCGTCATCTCGCCACTCCTGCAATAAAAATGGTCCCGTTCCATTGGGGGCATGTTCCCAATCGGGCTGGCTGACATTATGGCGATCGACCACATAAGCCACAGGATAAGTTAATTTCGAGAGGAAATAGGGTTTTGGCGCATCAATTCTCACCTCGAGCGTATGATCGTCGATGGCCCGGAGCCCGCTAATCTGTTCTGCTTGACCGGCAGTTACTTCATCCACACCGATAATGTCACCCAAATAGGTGACCACCGTATCGGATCCAGTGTCTGGGTGCGCAGCCCGCTGCCAGGAAAAGATCACGTCGTCGGCCGTCACCGGGCGACTATCATGAAAAACCGCATCGCGGCGTAAAAAGAAAGTGTAAACGGTGCCATCCTGGCTGACTTCCCAGCCGCTAGCGATCTCGGGATAAACCTGTAAGTTAGTATCCAGGCCGACCAGGCCACTGAAGATGCCCCCCACTGGGCCCGCTGCC
>DOXE01000338.1 GCA_003519205.1 Chloroflexota bacterium | reverse complement strand
GGCCTGGGCGCTGACATCCACACTAGTTATGCTTTGCGCTCCACCACGAGCCGCATAGAGAGAAAAGCCACCACTATAAGCAAAAACGTTTAGAACTCGTCGGAGATCACCTCTTTTTGCTACAAGCTGTTCCAGGCGGGCGCGGTTCTCCCGTTGGTCCAGAAAAAAACCCGTCTTTTGGCCACGGGCGAGATCAGCTTCAAAGGTCAATCCATTCTCCTGAAACAGGACAGGTCCTTCTAGCCTTGGTCCCAGAAGAAGTTGTCCATCAGAAAGCCCGTATAGGGATTCGGGATTGTCGGTTGCCTTCCGGCTGAATCGTAAAACCAATCGATTGACCGACACAACCTCCAACAAGGCGGGCAGGATGATAGGTAGCTGGTTCACCCAGGCGGCCGTATCGAGTTTGAGGACGAAATTCTTATCATACCGGTCGATGACCAAGCCTGGCAAACCGTCATTTTCTCCGTGAACAAGCCGATAGCCATTCGTATGAGTGGCTGGAAGCGAAGCTCGAGGTTTTGCAGAATCGGCCAGGCGATCCTTGTACCAGGATTGATTGATATCTGCTGGATGATTATGCTGAAGGATTCGTAGACGAATAGGCGAGAACGGATCATAGAGGCCGATGGCCAGAAACCGATCCTTGTGGTCGAAGACGACGCCCAAATCGCCGGTGGTACCCTCCCGGCTCTGTTTCCGAATCGAGTGGTCAAACAGCCAGGGATGGCCCTGGCGAATAGCTCTTTCGGCCGCTGGCTTGACATGAAGGGCCAGACGTTTCTGGGAAGGTCCTGGAATCTGATCGAGTGGATTCATACCTTGGCTAAATTCTAACCCAGTTAACCTGGATTGCTTGCATCTTATATCCTTTCAGTTTTAATTGCCCAATGACACCGAGAATTTCTGTCACCGTGCCAGCAACGACTGCCAATCTGGGTCCCGGTCTTGACTGTATTGGCCTGGCCCTAAACCTCTATAACAGGGTGACCTTCGAAGAATCCTCGGCCGGGTTATCCGTTTCCGTAAAAGGCGAGGGAAAAGGGATCATCCCCGAAGATGAAACCAATCTAGTCGTCCGGGCGGCCGAGCGTGTCTTTCAACTTGCCGGGCGTCGGCCGGCTGGCCTGCGCGTCGTTCAAGAGAACCAGATACCAGTCAAGAGCGGCCTGGGTAGCAGTGCGGCGGCCGTATTGGCTGGCATCCTAGCAGCCAATGGCTTAGTGGGCAAGCCATTGAATCAAGAAGATATATTGGCGCTAGCCAGTGAAATTGAGGGCCATCCGGACAACGTCGCCCCTGCCCTTTATGGCGGATTGACACTCGTCGTAAACGAGGCTGGGAAATTGATCGTTACTCGAATCCCAATTCCCAAGATGTCAGTAGCCGTCGTCCTGCCCGAACTTAATCTATCCACGGCCGAAGCGCGGACTGCCCTGCCAACTCAGGTGCCATTGGCTGACGCCATTTACAATGCCGGCCGGGTTGGGCTTTTGGTGCGGGCGCTGGAAACCGGCGATTACCATGCTTTGGGGGTGGCCACCCAAGATAAACTTCACCAGCCGTATCGCTTGCCACTGATTCCAGGCCTGACAGAGGTTTTTGAGGCGGGACAGGCGGCCGGGGCGGCGGTAGCCCTCAGCGGCGCTGGTCCCAGCGTCATCGCTTTTGCGCCGGCCGGGCATCAAGATATTGCCATAGCCATGGGCGAGGCCTTTGCCACCGCAGGATTGAAGAGCCGCTATTGGGTATTGTCAGTATCCCGCGTGCATCCAGCATTGGCGGAGCTTATCGATTAGCCAAGCCGGTTGAAGTCTGTTAAACTATGGTCCCGTCTGGGCTCCACCTCCGAGAGTTCAAAACCTGATAGTTTTGCCGAGGTTTAGGTCGAATCCCTGGACTGATTTACACAATAGATATTAACCCTGCACATTTCCTAGACTACCCCAGAAAAGTAGAACGATTGAATAAATCGTATGACGAGGAGAATTGAATGGATAAATCAACATTGTTGGATTGGTATCGGCAGATGGTGCTCATTCGTCGATTTGAGCAGCGATCGGCCGAACTGTACCAGCAAGGAAAAATCGGTGGTTTCTTACACCTCTATATCGGGCAAGAAGCCGTTGCAGTCGGGACGATCAGCGCCCGAAAAGATGGCGACCATGTCATTACGGCTTACCGCGATCATGGACACGCCTTGGCCGTGGGTTCCGATCCCAAAAACGTGATGGCTGAAATGTTGGGAAAAGTAACCGGAGTTAGTAAAGGTAAAGGTGGTTCAATGCACCTGATAAACGTCGAGCAGCGTTTCTGGGGTGGCTATGCTGTCGTCGGCGGGCATTTGCCACTGGCCGCTGGAATCGCCCTAGCCGAACAGTACAAGGAAACGGATAATGCTGTCCTTTGTTTCTTCGGCGATGGATCAACCAACATTGGCTATTTCCATGAATCATTAAACCTGGCTTCCGTTTGGAATTTACCTGTACTCTGGATAGCCGAGAACAATCAATACGGCATGGGGACCTCGGTCAGCCGGGCTTCGGCTGTTCCCGAAATGGTGGATAAAGCTTCAGCTTACGGCATGGAGGGAAAATCCGTGGACGGCATGAATGTCATCGATGTCTTTGAGGNNGAAGAACAAATCGAAGAAGCCGTTCAATACGCCGAAGAATCGCCACTTCCGGCACCGGATGCCCTCTTCAGTAACATTTACGTGGAGGCATGAGATGGCACGCATTACAATGAGACAGGCCATTACTGACGCACTTCGCGAGGAAATGCAACGGGACGAGACCGTGTTCATTATGGGCGAGGAGGTCGGTATTTGGGGCGGCACGTATGCGGTCACCCGGGGCTTTTACGACGAATTTGGCGAAAAACGCGTCCGGGACACACCGATTTCCGAAATGGTGATTGGTGGCGCGGCCGCCGGTGCGGCGATGAATGGATTACGGCCTGTGGCCGAGTTCATGACCATAAATTTTGCCTTCCTAGCCCTGGATGCCATTGTCAACCATGCTGCAAAGGTGCATTACATGTTTGGCGGTGCTATCAAAGCCCCGGTGGTATTTAGAGCTCCAGGAGGTGGCGGCCGGCAATTAGGAGCTACCCATAGCCATACACCGGATGTGATCTTTGCCCACTTCCCTGGCCTGAAGGTTGTTTCACCCGGTACGCCGTACGATGCCAAGGGATTGCTCAAGTCAGCCATTCGATCCGATGACCCGATCCTGTTTATCGAGCATGCAACGTTGTACCAGGTGCGGGGCGAGGTACCAGAAGGGGAAGAATATACCGTTCCCATCGGTGTTTCAGACGTTAAACGCGAAGGCTCTGACGTCACTATTGTAGCCTATGCTCAAGGATTGCAGGTTGCTCTCGAAGCAGCCGATCAACTGGCCAAAGAAGGTGTTGAGGCAGAAATCGTCGATTTACGGACCCTGCGGCCATTGGACATGGAACCGGTGCTTGAATCATTCAAAAAGACCTTTAAGGCTGTTGTCGTTGAAGAGGGCTACCGATCTTTCGGCATTGGCGCGGAAATTGCAGCTCGAATTCCGGAAGAAGGCTTCGATTACTTGGATGCCCCCATCAAACGTGTGGCTCAACTGGAAACACCATTGCCCTATTCCCGCGAATTAGAGCAAATGGCCTTGATCAACAAGGAACGGGTCGTCGAAGCGGTGAAGGAGATAGTCTGATGGCTGAATACATCGTCATGCCAAAATTGGGATTCGACATGCGCGAAGGCGTCCTGGTCGGCTGGAACAAAAGCGTGGGCGATTCGGTCGAGAAAGGAGAAGTCGTTGCCGAGATCGAATCGGATANNCACCAGCCAAGGTTATTGCCGTTAGTGATGAGTTCCCTGGCGGCGTGAAAGCATCGCCGGTAGCCAGGCGCGTCGCCAAAGAACGAGGAATCGACCTTCAGAAGATCAACGGAACAGGCCCGGGCGGGAGGATTATCAGGGCAGATGTGGAAGGTTTTGAAGAGGCAGCTCCCACGGTAATTAAGGATGTTCCTGAAAGAGTTCCTGTTCCCACAGGACTGGAGTCGGAAGAAGTGCCGACGAGTCGATTACGCCAGGCTATCGGCCGGCGTATGGTCGAAAGTAAGACGACAGTGCCCCATTTCTATGTCACCACAGATATTGACATGGCGTCGGCCCTGGCTTTGCGAAAGGAGATCAACGCTTTAATACCCGAAGATCAAAAGGTGACAGTAAATGACATGATCGTCAAAGCAGCGGCCTTGACGCTGCGAAAATTCCCTAATATTAATGCCAGTTTTGCCGGTGATAAGATTATCCGGCATGGACGTATTAACGTGGGCACAGCAGTGGCAGTCGAAGGTGGTTTACTTACAGTCGTTCAAAAAAATACAGATATCACACCATTAACTCAAGTGGCTGTGGATAATAGAGCCATGATTGACCGGGCCCGAGAGGGTAAAAACCGGCCGGCAGATTTCGAGGATGGCACCTTCACAGTGAGTAATCTGGGCGCTTTTGAGGTCGACCATTTCATCGCCATNNCAACTGCAAATAGGCTGGCGGATGAAAGCCACGATTTCGGCCGATCATCGGGTGACCGATGGAGCGGAGGCCGCTCGATTCATCCAAGAGTTCAAGGCAATCGTGGAGGAACCGCTAAGGTTACTGCTTTAGCTCCATTTGCTCGCAAGAGCTTGATTTTCAGCCTTTTCTCTGGTACTTGAGCACCAACCAGATGGTGAACAGTAGTGCTTTTGACTTACTCGTGTTTCTTGATCAAAAACTGTATAATCTAAATATTAATAGTCGCCAGCTTATTTCCGGCCTGTAGTACCAATACAATAACGAATAGGGTAGTAGTATGCAGACTATATTAGTTATTGACGACGATGAATTGGTGTCGCGAACTTTGCAGCGTGCCTTGAAGCTTTACGACTATCAAGTCATGGTAGCTAACAGCGGCACCGAGGGTCTTCATGTTGCCAGGCGACATCGCCCAGATCTCCTGGTGTTAGATATTGTCATGCCGGGTACCGACGGCTACCAAGTTTGCAGGCAAGTCCGAGGTGATCCGCTTTTGAAAGATGTGCCCATCCTATTCCTGACGGCCAAGTCGAAGGATGAGGATAAGATCGAGGGTTTTCGAGCCGGTGGCGATGATTACCTGGCTAAACCGTTCAATATGCAGGAACTTCAATTGCGTATCCGGGCGATTTTGCGACGCGCTGGCAATGGCAGTGATGAGACGCTAAACCAAAACGTGGTAAAAGTCGGCGAGGTGGTCCTTGATACGCGGTCTTTCAAAGTAACAACGCCAGCTGGCACTTCGTTACTCACCAATGTCCAGTTTGATCTCCTGTATCACTTGATGAGCAATGCCGGGCAAGTTTTTACAAGCCAACAGTTGCTACAAGATGTTTGGGATTATCCTCGCGATACGGGTAGTCCTGAACTAGTACGTGCCCATATCAAGAATTTGCGTGATAAGATTGAACCAGAACCACGTCAACCCATCTACATACGCACAATTCAGGGGCATGGTTATACATTTGCTTTCTAAACCAGCATTCGTGATAGGCAGATTTGGTTCGCAACAGGCTGCGTTTTGCCCAATTTTGGCTTCATCTTTTTGAGACCAACATCATGAGCGCGAACCGGTTAATGACGGCAGTAAATTTCAGGGAGAATGTTGAGGTTACCTTCACTTCAACGTCTTCGGTTCGAATTCTGGTTGTAGACGACGAACCTGAAATCGCCGAGTCACTATCCGAGTTCCTGACCCGCAAAGAAGGTTACCAGGTGGCTATTGCCCGGGACGGCCGGGAAGCCATGGTCATGCTGGAAACCACAATTACCGATCCAAGCAAAGCCATTGACCTAGTATTGTTGGATGTTCGCATGCCGGTGATGTCGGGACCGGAAGTATTAGGCTGGCTTCGCAACCACCCTGAATTACGATTCACCAGGGTCATTGTACTCACGGCCGCTGCTGGCAGCGAGGAAAAGGTTGAGGCGTTATTGGCTGGAGCCGATGACTATATTACCAA
>DOXE01000118.1:4970-5152 GCA_003519205.1 Chloroflexota bacterium | reverse complement strand
GGCCTCCAGATGATCTGGGCTGGACGATTGGGCATTATGTTATTATCGGTCCTGCTTGGAGCGCTGATTTATCGCTGGGCGGGCCAGTTATTTCAGAGCGCGCAGGCGGGATTGTTAGCACTTCTACTTTACACCTTCGATCCGAACATCCTGGCTCACAGCTTCCTGGCCACAACAGATAT
>DOXE01000118.1:0-4878 GCA_003519205.1 Chloroflexota bacterium | reverse complement strand
GGCCATAGCGCCTATTTCTTTGGAGAACTCGGTCATGAAGGGTGGCCTTTGTATTTTCCAACAGCCTTTGTCATTAAGACCCCCATTCCGGTGCTATTATTAATGCTATTTGGTGCATTGTTGTTCGTCCTGCGGCGGAAACTGGATTGGGAAAGGCTCTTACCACTAGTAATAACAGTCGGAATTTTTTTGGCCGGCATTTTTAGCCGCGTCAACATCGGTTACCGCTACCTCTTGCCTGCCTTGCCGTTACTCTACGTTGTAGTGGCTCAACTTGGGCAACCCGACTATTTACGATCCCGTTTTGCACAAGCCGGGGTTGTGGCCGCTCTCGTCTTAACCCTGTTCCTGAGCATGTGGACCCATCCTCACTACCTGGCATATTTTAACGAGTTGGCCGGTGGTCCCGATAACGGCTGGAAAATTTTAGCCGATTCGAACATTGATTGGGGACAAGACCTGCAAGCGGTATCTGAATATCTGGATCAGAAGGACATAACATTGCCAAACATATCATGGTTTGGCACCGCAACACTCGAGGCATACGGCATTCAAGGAGCTACGATTCCTGTCAAAGAATCAACCATGAATGATTCATTTTATCCGGACCGACCTTCTCCTGGCACCTATATAATTAGTGTGACCCAGTTACTGGGCGTTTATTTGGATGAACCAAAACGGTTTCACTGGTTTCAAGAACGAGAACCCCAAGATAAAGTAGGCTATTCCATGTTCATTTACGATGTTCCGGCCGATGGCCAACCGGTTGGCTTAGCTTTGTCAGGAATTGGGATCGCCATGATTGAGTTGGAAGATTTCGATCGGGCCTTTAACAGCAATGATATACGGCCCCGTTGGTACGACGCTCGAACGAGTTTCGTCTGGCCAGGAGGCCAAAGTGAGGTTGTTTGGGCGGCTGTTGGGGATGATCATTTGCCCGAACACCCGGCACTCATGCAATTGTATCCATCTGCTGAGGCGTCGATACGTGGTCAGGGTGAAGACCGGCTCGATTATAATCTATTCGAAATAAGTGAATCTCCAGTATTTTCCCGACTTAGCCAGACATCAGGAGATAATACTCGCTTCTATTATGATTCCGACTGGTTGCCTGAAGCACCATTGCCTTCGGAGAAATGGAATACAACCCTTCAACCTCTATCTGAAGTAGCACTATTTGGCGACACATTAGAGTTGCTCGGTTATCAGCTTTTATCACCTAGCTCGTTGAAACCAGGAGATGTATTAGAAATGTTAAGTTACTGGCGAGTCCATCGGCCGCCGGAAGGCCAATTAAAGGCTTTTGTTCATATACTTGATGAAAATGGTGAGTTGATTGCCCAAAATGACAAACTGGATGTGCGCATGAAGGGACTAATGGTTGGAGATGAGTTGGCCCAATTGCATACCCTTAATTTGCCGACCGAGTTACCGGCTGGTGCTTACTACCTGCAAATAGGTTTGTACAGTGAAGAAACTCTTGAACGGCTCCAGATACCGATCGGCGAAAGCTACAAGGCCGAAAAGCTGATTCTCGAACAGGTCATGATTAAAAGTGATTAAATTGTTGATGATGCACTTTATACCTGGGCCACAGGTACATTAGTTATTTTGTCCTCCCGTTGTGATTGTAAATGAAGACCAATCGTCAATATTACCATCAGGATAAGCACACCCACCATTAACCAAAAAGCGGCCTGGTAATCGATGATTGGCCACTTATAAAAATCGGCTACCAAAGCCAGTGCGCCGAATAAGAAATAGAGGATCGCCAGTCGCCATTCCTTGATTAGCATAGCCATGAGCAAAACCAGGACTGAAAAATAGCCTGTATGGAGCTTGGGGCTAAATAGAAACACGGCCGTGGTGAGGATAATCATATCTTCCACGATGCCAAATCGGGAACGGGCTATGATGGCTGCAGCGCCTAGGACCCCTACAATCATTAGGAAAGCTACTGGTAAGATCGAAATCTGGCGACTTCCGACGTTCATGGCATTCCACAAGGTCATCAAACTCACGCCTTTGAATTGAAAGGGATGTTGAGCGCCTGAGGTTGTAAAATCCCAAAAAATAGCATCTCGTCCGGCTAATATCAAAAAGGGTAACAGCCCTATAAAAAAGACCAGGGGTGGGATAACGATATAGCGCCAATCCCGTTTGTTAAGAAAGGCAACGGGAATTAGAAGACCTCCGGTTAGCTTGACTAATAATGATGCCCCAATGGCGATTGAAGCCCTGGTATGCTGGTTTTTTAAGATAAAGAAAAGGGAAAGGGCTACAAAAAACACCAAGATCGATTCATCTTGGCGGCGCAAGACCGAATTACCGAATGTTAGGGGATTTAGCAAGAATAATGCTGCGGCCCAAAACCCGGCCTTTTTTGATGGAAAGGTATTGAGCAGGACTAATGCTGTAAAAAGATTGAATAAAGAGAAATAAACCATGAACGACAACGTCGCCCATGGATTCACCATCCCGACTAGAATTGGGATGAGCGATGGGGGAAGTAAAAGGAGATTGGTCAGAGGAGGTGTTGAAGTAAATACGTCCCGGTAGAGTAATCCACCGTTTAAAATTGTCTCGCTCCGGGCGATCCAAGGATCAGCAAACCGGGGCTGATCGATGGTACCGTAATAGCCCCGGGGTGCGTGGAAAAAATTGGCAATCAATAAGTAGGCCAATAGAAGGATTAAAAAGAGGCCTACAATGTATATAGCGTAATGCTGGCGAGACAGTCTCATCTGGCCTTAGGACAGTTTATTATCGTCATGCCGAACAAGAACGATTTTAAGGTAGTAAAGATGTGACCGTGTACCAATCGAATTCTGCTTGCAATCCAGTATACTCATCAACAGCTGAAAATGTTCCAAAATATGGTTTGTCAATTAACGCGGTATCTGTCGTCTGGCCTACCTGTTTGCCATTGACGAATATCTTGATGACACCATTTGGCTGAACTTCGACGCCCCAGACCTGCCAATCTCCCGACGGTTCATTTACCTGAACTTCACGAAAACCAATCAATGTACCACCTCGACCATGGCCATTGTCTGGATCGTGAGAATCGATTCGCTTTAGCTGGAATTTAAGTTCGTCGTTGTTGCCAAACCAGAGAACCAAGAGGCGATAATATTGGTTATAGCAACTGGTGAAATCGCTATTTGGACAAAGGGAGCCATCCCAATCACCACCGAATACGAGCCCGTAAGAATGTAGATTATCCCTACCTTGCAATTGAATTCGGGACTCAATGCGATAAGGAGGCTGTGGAGCAGGCATTAAAGGTCCACCCAGTAACGAGTCCCAGCCACTTTTCATCCGGTGGACAAAGTGTCCGTCATCATAATACGTGCTGTTATTGGTTGTATCGGTGTCTTCTCGTCTCATGGTCCAACCGCTGTTGGGGTCATCGAAGTTGTCAGCATAATTTCCGGCTACGTATATCGTATTGGACCAAGGGCCAACCAAACTACTGGTGATCACCCGAACCCGATAAAAAAATAGATTCCTCCAGGTCACCGATTTATTGAAATTCATTTCATTGGTCAAGGAATCTTTTAACTCGACTTGTGGATTCGTGAAGTCAGGGTTGGTATCTTCTTGAACTTCATATTGGAAAGAACCTTCTAATTGAACCGATGACCAACTGATAGTCCATTGGTTATTACTGTTTGGAGGATTTTGCAGATTTAAGATAGGAACAGGAAGTGGTGTCCTCATGAGGGGAAAGAAGAGGGAGGTTTGGGTAACAACCGTCGTTGGGACGCTCATGGTCAATATTGTGCCTGCTCCGCTGATTTCAACCGTATTACTTAATTCGGATCCGACAAGGATCGTATCACTGACCAGCGCGCTGAATCCAATCTCAAGTTGCTCATTTTCCATTACTGTATCCGTCCATGTAAGGATGCGGTTATCTTGTTGATATGCGCCACGATCTTCACTTATCGATACTGATTCAGGGACGAAAGTGAGGCCCATGGGCAGAGTATCAGTTATAACCACATCGGCCGGAACGCCACCACTATTCTCAATCAAAATTCTATAATCTATCATGTCGCCAGGAACAGCTTCAGATTTTGAAGCCAAGAACCTTGAAGTGCTGAGATTGGCGGGATTAGTTACATCTCCTTGGGCAAGAATCGTTCCAACAACAATTGTAAACAACAAAGAAGCACCAAGAATTGAGATCACCAATAGGCGCCTTTGATGTTGTTTTTGATGGCTAATAATATTTTTCGTTGAGTGGTTAATCATCCAATTCCCTCGTTTGTAAATTATTATCGACCAGAATTTTACACCAAACTGTGGGACATAATTCTATACTGAATTATTATTGAAACAAAACGAGATATAACTAAGATTAGCTATTAACTGGCACACTTTCAAATAACAACCGACCTTGTGCTGGCTCGAAACGAGCCGAGAAATGGCGCAACACATCTGGTGCCTCGATCATCTCTACGCCACGAATTTGGTTTCTCATACGATTAACGTAACAAAGCACTTCACCCAGATAATCTACGTGGCTTTGGGTATAAACACGACGGGGAAAAGCCAACCGGACCAACTCCATCGCCGCTGGTTTCTCGCTACCATCGGGTTGCCGGCCAAACATTACCGAGCCAATCTCTACCGACCGAATCCCACCTTCCAGGTATAAAACCAGCGATAGGGCCCAGGCCGGATATTCACTTTGTGGGATGTGAGATAACATTGTCTTTGCGTCGATGTAAATGGCATGACCACCCGTTGGTCTGACGATTGGAACGCCCTCATGTGTCAAAATGCGACCGAGATACTCGACAGAACGTATCCTATATCGAAGGTAATCTTCCTGGAGCACTTCGTGCAAGCCAACCGCGATGGCCTCCA
>DOXE01000156.1 GCA_003519205.1 Chloroflexota bacterium | reverse complement strand
ACCGCCGTCGACGCCAACATTGCCACCACCGGTGATCGTCACCGATGGCGAGGCAGAAGAGCAACCGGCCGAAGAGGCGGGGGAATCTGGTGAGGAACCGCCTGCCAATCAGCCGATGTTCCCCTGGCCGGCCGAAGCATTCGGCTATGGCACCCAATCTCACGCAGTCGTGGGAGATCCTAAGTTTGCCATGGATAACATAAGAAATAGCCTCGATCTAGATTGGGTTAAGGTACAAATGGAATGGCCTATTGTGGAGCCGGATCCTGATACCTTTCAGTGGTTTTTTTATGATGGCGTCGTAGATGAAGCCAATGCACATGGCATAAATCTGATGTTCAGTGTCGTCGGAGCACCGGCTTGGACCCGAGCTGCTGGTGGGGAGAACGGACCTCCAGACGACTACGGCCAATACACAGCTTTCTTAGACGACCTTTTGAATCGTTATCCTGGGAAAGTGCATGCCATCGAGGTTTGGAACGAACAGAATCTGGATCGGGAGTGGGCCACGCCACAAGGCCTCAGCCCGGCTAGTTACGTACAATTCTTGTCCCAGGCTTATGAGACTATTAAATCTCATGATCCGAACATCATCGTCATTAGCGGAGCGCTGGCACCTACTGGCATTCATGATACGGTCACATCCTATGACGATTTTCTCTATCTGGACGAAGCCTTGGCGGCTGGATTATTGAATTACGCCGATTGCGTTGGTGTTCACCACAATGGTTACAATATTGCCCCTGATATTCCGTATGAAGAGGCCGGTGCTCAGCCCGAAGCGGCCACAGCGATATTCCGAGGACCGTTCGATAACCCGCATCATAGTTGGAGTTTCAAGACAACCCTGGATACATACGCTCAAAAAGTGCAGGCAGTCGATCCCAATAAGAAACTCTGTGTGACTGAATTTGGGTGGCCCAGCAGCGAAGGCTATGATACATACCCAGAAGGCTTTGAATTTGCCCAGGATAATACACTGGAAGAACAAGCCCAGTATATCGTGCAGGCCTTCCAACAAATGCACGATTCTGGGGATGTTTGGCTGGCCTTTCTATTCAATTACGACTTCGGAAATAAAGGGAATGGGCCGACCGATGATCCGGTACCTTATAGCATTATAGGCACGAATGGTGCTCCCCGACCTGCATTCCAGGCAGTGGCCGAAATGCCTAAACCAGAGTAGCCAGCTGTTGCTAGGATGAAAGGAACAAGATCATTTGTGAACCCTCCAGTGGTCATTTGTCGGCGGTCAGTTGTCAGTGTTCATAAGTTGCTAGGATGAAGGGAACAGGATCGCCGGTGAAACAGTTCTTCGGATTCCTGTTCGCCCTTACTTTGTTACTGTTGGTTTCATGCAGGCCGGAATCCGATCCGCCGGCGGCCGGGCCGGCAACTAACCCATCAATAACTGGAGAGTCTTCTCCTCAAGTTGAAGAGGCCTCGCCCACTTCGGCTGAGGTCACGAAAGTTACCGAGCAAGCATCGCCGACTTCGGAGGTGGCCTCCCCGACTGCTCCAAATACGCCGACGATTCCGCCAACAGATATGCCCGCAACCGATCTGGCAACTGCAACTGCCTCTCCCACCCTCGGATCTAAGCGCCTTCCCTTCGATTCGCCAGAGTATGGCATCCAGGCTTTTTTATGGTGGGATATGAACCATATTAAGTACGATCTGAGGGCCATAAATGAAATGGATTTCGGTTGGGTGAAACAATCATTTGCCTGGCGTGACATCGAAGGCATCGAGAAAGGCAAATACGATTGGTATCGCCCAGATGAGATCGTGAGAAGGGTAAACGAAGTCGGTCTAAAATTACTCGTTCGCATCGACCGGCAGCCATTTTGGTCCCAGGAAACGGACTGGCCTCCCTTGGAAAACGCCCCACCGGCCGATTTGCAAGATTTTGGTGACTTTTGCGGATTGCTGGGCGAACGTTACAAAGGCCGCATCGATGCCTACCAGATCTGGAACGAGCCGAATTTGAGCCGGGAATGGGGTGATGAACCACCCGATCCGGAAGAGTACACCGAACTGCTGAAGATTTGTTATCAAGCCATCAAAAAAGCCGATCCGGATGCGATCGTCATCTCTGCTGGCTTGGCGCCTACAGGTACCGGCTTGCCGTTGGCGATGCCTGATGAAGAGTTCCTACAGGCGATGTATGATGTTGGAGCAGCTGAATACTTCGACGTCCTGGGTTTAAACGCGCCCGGTTACAAAGCACCACCAGAGGTAACGCCTGAAGAAGCAGAAACCAATCCGGAATATGGCGGTGGTCGCTGGTTTGCCTTCCGGCATGTAGAGGATATGCGAGCCATCATGGAGGCTAATGGCGATGCCCACAAGCAGGCGGCTATCCTGGAGCTGGGGTGGACCACTGATACGAACAATCCCGAGTATGCTTGGCACGCCGTTACCGAAGAGCAGCAGGCCGAATATCTGGTGCGGGCCTACCAGTATGCAAAAGATAACTGGCGACCATGGATCGGTCCTATCTTCACCATTTACTTGGCCGATGTCGAATGGACGCCTGAAGAAAACGAGCAATGGTGGTGGGCCATTAACTTTCCTGACGGGACGCGCCGGCCGGCTTTTGATGCCTTACGTGATATGGATAAGTCGGGTGGGGAGGCTAGCGGAACCGAAGTTTCTTAGGGTTTCTTTTCTTGTACTGATCGAAAAAGTAGAATGCGGATATAACCAGGGCATGGGTGATCTGCCCTGAGGCGATCAACTCTGGAATATCAGAAATATCCACCAGTTCGAACTCGATGTCCTCGCTCCCATCAGGCTGGGGAGGAGCAACAGGCCGGGCATTCAAAGCTAAGAAGGTATGGCAATGATTGTCTAGGATCGCCGGGTTAGGCGTCATCATCCCGATATGGATTACTTGTTCAGCTTGATAACCCGTTTCCTCCAGCAGCTCTCGTTTGGCTGTCTCTAAAGGTTCGCCATCGTCTGGATCGACCATACCCCCCGGTATCTCTAAGGTCACCGCTTCAATGGCGTGCCGGAATTGGCGAATGAGCACAACCTGGCCTTCTCGAGTGATGGGGATGACATTAATCCAGTCGCCGGTCTCCAAAACGAAAAAATGATGCTCCCGGCCGGTTCGTGGTGACCGGCTGGTATCTTGCCGGAGCCTGAATACGCGGTAATCGCCCAGGACCTGGCTATCCAACTTTGACCATTCTTCAATCATGGCAATTTACAACACCTTGGTCATGTACAGTCCATCCAGTTCGAATCCTAAGCGAGCGTAATACTCACGAGTGCCAATAGCGCTGATCACAGCTAGTTGACTGAATCCCGCATCACGGGCTATTTCTTGTGCTTTATCGATCAGCTGTCTACCCAAACCGATATGTTGGGCTTCGCCATTGCTGGCTTCGCCAATGGGCAAAGCCGGACCATAGACGTGCACTTCTCTAATCATAGCGTGCCCAGACAATTCGGATATTGGCAATGCCATGCCTGGCTTGGGTAAAGAGAGGCGCAAAAAGCCGGCGATATGATCGCTGGTCTCAAAGCTTAGGAAATGTTCGATGGTCGCATCCGTCTTGTACACCTCTTCTCGAAGCGATAATTGGTCTGGGTCGACCGGCCGCCGGCGGACTTCCCGACAACGAATACATCGACATTTTAAACCCCGTTTAGCCATATGTCTTTGGACAACCTGTCTTAAATTGGCTTTCGTCATCCCTTCCACAACATTGGTAGTGGGAATATCTCGAACGATACGATTGATCCTGACATAGGCTGGCACTTGTAATTTACAGGCGATCAACACTTCGATGATCTCTTCTTCGCTATATGGTTGGTAATCGCCTCTTTGCCAGAATTCAAACAATTCCGTGTTTTCTAACAACATGCAGGGATATATCTTCAGCTCGTCCGGCCGCAAGGCGGTATCTCGCCACAGGCGGCCAAAATCCGTGACATCGCTCTCAGGGGTGGCGCCCAGCAGATTTGGCATCCAGTGGGCGTGGATCTTGAATCCTGCCAGTCGTAACTGGCGCATAGCCTCCCGGCTATCTTGCACCGTTTCGCCGCGATTGTTGAGTTTCAAAATCTTATCGTCCAGGCTTTGAACCCCGATTTGCACCTTGGTCACCCCAAGATAGCGGAGCCAGCGTAGCTCTTCGGCGTTGACGTGGTCCGGCCGGGTTTCGACCACCAGGCCCACGTTGCGTCGATCACCGGCTGTGTTGATGGCTTGGGCTTCGACCAGGGACTCGGCTTCTACCCTATTCATTGCATCCAGGCAGCGTTTGACGAACCATTCCTGGTAATCCCGCCGGTAACTGGACCAGGTGCCCCCCAATATTAGCAATTCGATCTTGTCGGCCGGGTGGCCAATGCGCTCTAATGCCTNNACTACTGTAACGCCGGCCTGGCTGCGGGTCGGTTTGACTTGCAGGGAAGTCACCACCTCCTGATCGTAGGGCATCAGGTCTCGTTCACACAGTTGCAAGTAGGCTTCCACCAATTGGCTCTTGGATAGCCAGGGCAAACCCTGCCGGACATATCGCAACATCGTCTTGCTGTAAGCATCTCCCTGGAGAGGGCTTTGCGCCATCAATGCTTCGATGAGTTCGACCACCATCGGCTCATAGTCACT
>DOXE01000105.1 GCA_003519205.1 Chloroflexota bacterium | reverse complement strand
GATCAGGCAAACTGGGCCGTTGAACGGTTTGATCTCCAGTATTGAAGAAACTGTCATACTTATTTTCACGTTTACCGAAACAAAGCCATAAACAGCCTAGTTCGAAGGCCCCCTGACTCTGGATTTTTGTAATATCGGGAGTTCAATCTAGATCTTATTCGTCAGAAACAGTCTGCAAATTCATTACGTAACTCAAAACCCGAATTCATTTCACAATATCCGTTTCTCGTACTTCGGTCTGCGGGCAATCGGTCTTGAAAATATAGATNNAAATTTATACCCGTATATTTGATCGCAAAAAAATCTTGATCTCTCTTTAACCGCTGGGGTCATGTTTCATTGTGTACTATATCTATAAGCTGTTGAAAAAGTGGTTCTGAGTTGTTGATATAATCATTTGTCGAGATATTTATTTGATTTTTTTCCTAGACAATATTCTCTAGGTTGAAAAAATCTGCTGGAAGCCCCATACTTGATTTTGATAATGATTCGTTGAAATTGAGCTTTTATGGGTCGGCTTATCAACCAGTTGGGCTTTATGTCAGAAAGAAGGTGTTCATGTCTAACAAACGAGTCATGCTGATCGCAAATAAATGGTGGGAAGCCGACCCGCTTTGTTGGGTCTTGTTTCACGACAAGGCAAGACCTAGCGTGTTCTTCGATTACAAAACCCGAAACTATCCCACCCAACGCGTGCCTAATCAGCCAACCGAACCGCGCCCAAGGGATCCGGTTGCAATCCCAAGGTTCACTTTCAAATGTATGGATGCGACAGTTGAGGTGTGGTGTCTCGAGGAGTTGATGAATCCTGCGGAAAACNNGGATGCGTTGTTGTAGGTCGCCGAGTATACATTCATGACGCGTACAAAGCGGAAGTTGACCGGACAGGGATGTGGACACCGCCCAAGGAGGACATGGTGATCGAGTCTGACCTCCCAGTTGGTGTCATTCAAGGAATTTCTTCAGAGAGTAAGCACTCCGCGGAAGCAAGATTTCTTCCGCCACCTATCGCTCCTGCGAATCCTCTGCTTTTGATGGTTGGAAATGGGTTTATCTCAATTGGACACGTGAATTGCACAAACTACGACGAATATGCATGGTCTCCCCAACGTGCTATCGAATCATTCAACGACAACGCTTCCGGGTTAGGAGAGATCGGATCGGTTGAATCAACACACGGACTCATNNGCTGCTATCGCTCTAGCCTGGCTCCTTCCTGACCTGATCGCAGTACTGTCAGAATGAGTATTGCTGATGTGCATCAAGCCCAACCCTGCGTGGTTCTGATCCACCTTCAGCGGAAAGTGCACGCTGATATGTTCATCATTTTAAGGTGTATGAAATTCGTTGGACCCATTCGTGATCGCAAAATTCTATTGGTCGCACTGTAACTAACGGCATGGCAGAGTTTACGACTGGGACATTATCCATTGTCACTGGCAACCTTGGAGAGGGTTGGGCCAGGCGAAATGCAAAAGGGCAAGAATATGTCGCTACGGTATTTTGTTTACGTATGGAATAACATGAGTGTTGCTCATTGATGGTGGCAAGGATCAACATTTGTTGGTAAAGGTTGATCCATCTGATATTATCAAAAATGAATTTTCGGATTATTGGATGAGGTAACGTGGTCGGGTTACTCGACATGTTTAGATTCCTTGCGAATCCTGAGAAATCCGGTCGATTATGGAGCCAATGATGAAGAATCATAAATTACCCCTCACAGGTCTTACAGTAGGAAGTGTCTCCCAACCGGTCATTGTCTGCGGTGATCCCGGAAGGGCAACAAAGATCGCTCGCTATCTGGAAGATGCTAAGCTGCTCACGGATCAAAGAGAATATCGAGCNNGCCGCCGTGCAACACAGCGGCTATGGCAGGGAAACGGTGCCAGAGGGGTATCCAGCGGTTGCAGATATGGATTTAACTCTGGCATTACGCCAATCGGCGGCTGAAAGTGGTCATCCACATCATAGTGGTATTGTAATCACTCATGACAACTTTTACGCTGGAGTTATAACTTCTCAGACCCCAGATTACCAAATTCTCTCAGAAGCCAAAGTGCTGGCGGTGGAGTTGGAATGTGCTGCCTTGTTCATCGTAGGGAGTCTTCGCGGCGCGCAGACGGCCGCCATTTTAGCTATTGATGGGGTTGTGCTTGATGCTCGAGAGAGTATGGAAACCTATGCCCCACACAGGGATGTGGTTGTTGCGGCCGTTGAGGCGGAAATCAGGATCACATTGAACGCCCTGAGGAATTTGGAGCGGGGTTAACTTCCAGAACTCAATTTGACCCCACTTGAGGCAAAAAGCTGGCGATTTGAATTGGGAGATGTGGCAGCCGATTAGTCTAATAACCGCTTTTCTCTTAACAAAGAAAAACGGCCGGACTCTGTTAGGAACCCGGCCATTTTGATGTGAATCGATTGTAAAATTTTCAGTCAGGCTGGTTGGGCAGCAAAAAGCCGGGGTCTAAATTTATACCCGTAGATTTGATTTGATACCGATTTTGGTTACACTGTAGCGATTGGTTCAGGGCTGATCACAGTATTCATCACCTAATCTCGTCACCAGTCGCTGGAGTACATAAATGAGGCCAAATTGCGGGTGACCTTGGAGCTGTAGGAACTGGTGGCCGATTAATATTGAGAAGGTGTTTAAAAACTCCGAACTGGAAGAAAATTCCAGTTTATGACAGAAAGAAAACGGTATCCAACAGACTTGACTGACAAAGAATGACAGCTCATATAGCCTCTGTTACCAATTCAGAAGACAGGCAGGCCACGGAAATTTAGTCAACGCGAGATGCTAAATGCCATTATCTACATTACGCGTACAGGAGGCAGTTGGCGCATGATGCTTCACGATTTGCCTCCTTGGCAGGCTGTCAATGCCTACTTCAGGAAGCTGACAGACTCAGGTGCCTGGGAACGAATCAACGACGAAATGCGTTCCAGACTGCGGGTGAAACTAGAACGAGATGCACACCCAATCACGCTGGTCATTGATTCTCAGTCCGTGAAGACGACTGAAAAAGGAGGCCTCGAGGATACGATGGGGGTAAGCGAGTGAAAGGGCGCAAGCGCCAAATCGTAGTCGATACCGTGGGGTCCCTAATTCGGGCCCTCGTTCATCCGGCCAATGAGAGGGACAAAACGGCGGTTCGTTACGTCATGCAGCGTATTCCCGTGACCCAGCGATGGCGCCGTGTAGTCCTAGATGCGGGTTATGATACCCCGGCAGCGGCTGCCTTCTGTCGCCGGATATTTGATGTTGACTATGAAATTGTTAAACGAACGGGCAAAGGCTTCGAAGTGCTACCTCGCAGGTGGGTCGTCGAACGCACCTTTGCCTGGCTTGGAAAGTATCGGCGGTAAAGTAAGGACTATGAAGCGCTGCCCAAGGTTTCCGAGGCATTTATCTACGTCGCTTCTATCCATCTACTCACCCGTCGCGTAGCTAGGCTGAGTTATTAAACACTCTCTCAGGCCTTTCCAAGAAATCAAGTTGGGCTAGATACATGTCAAGAAGCCTGACTTCTCTCTAGTTGGAGGTAACGATGGCTGCTGATCCAGTTGAGAGGGCGATATTTGGCGAGATCACGTTACCGGCCGGGCTGGATGAGGTTTGGGCGGCCTGGACGACGGAGGAGGGGGTGAAGTCCTTCTTCGCCCCAGACTGCCGGATCGCGCTGGAACCGGATGGGCCGTATGAGATCTACTTCAACCCGGACGCACCGGCCGGCCAGCGGGGCGGGGAGGGCCTGCGGGTGCTGGCTTTCCAGCCGAAGAAGATGCTTTCCTTCACCTGGAACGCGCCGCCGACCTTGCCCGAGGTCCGGGGCCAGCAGACGCATGTGATTCTGCGTTTTTATGAAGTCGGGGCCGAGTCGACCCGGGTCACGCTGCGCCATGATGGCTGGGGCGAGGGCGGCCAGTGGGACGAAGCCTTCGAATACTTCGAAAGCGCCTGGAACATAGTCGTCCTGCCACGGTTACGCTATCGCTTCAAGCATGGGCCGGTCGATTGGGAGAATCCACCGGACTTGATAGACGGTTAGTTGCAAGCCTTCAGCTTTCAGCTTTGAGCCGTCCGGCATGAGCATTTGCCAGGGTAGAACGGTGGGGCTTGCCCGGGTCGCGGCCGGGTTCTTAGTATTAGCGGCCCTATTTCTTGCTGGGTGTCGAAGTGGCTTTTCTTCGGAGGAAGCAGTAGTCACCGTGACGGCCGGGCGGCCAACAATTCCAGTGACGCCATCTCAAGGGGCTACAGCTTCCTTGCCGCGACCAACTGACACCCCTGTTTCGATCACGCCCACGCCGGAACCTGCAAGCACCCAGACGGCCGTGCCCGCGCCAACGAGCACGCCCCATCCACTTTTCCCGTATACCATTCCCGGTTTGCAAGCGCGGGATTTCTTTGGCGGCCCTATAGAGATCCAGGCCACACTGGAGCAAAATGAAAACTTCTCCCGCTATGCCATTGCCTACCCCAGCGATGACCTAACGGTGACCGGGATCATGCATGTGCCGGCCGGTACAGATCCTTTTCCGGTCCTAATCCTTTTGCATGGCTACATTGACCGCGAGCAATATTTCGCCGGCGCAGATACCTGGCAGGCGGCCGAATTCTTTGCCCGCCGCGGCTATCTGGTGCTGGCCCCTGACCTGCGCAGTTGGGGCGAGTCGGATACCGGTCTCAGCTTGTTTCACACAGGATTGGTAGTCGACGTACTGAACCTGATCGGCTCGTTAGCATCGTTGCCAGACGCGGACCCTTCTCGCCTGGGTTTGTGGGGACACAGCATGGGCGGCGGCATCGTCACCAAAGTCCTGGCGGTTGACGATCGAGCCCAGGCGGCCGTCTTGTATGCGCCCAATAGCGCCGACGATGCCGATCTGATCGCTCGCTGGGGGGCCGGCTGCCTGCCAGGACAATCAGAGGCGACGGGAGACCATTGTAATCCGGCCGAGATCATCCCACCAGACACGCCACCTGGGTTAATAGACGCGTACCTGACGGCGGCGGCCGATCCGGACTTCCTGCGCCAGGTGGCGCCCCTCTTTCATCTGGAAAATATCGATGCACCGGTACAAATCCACGTCGGCACGGCCGATGGCCAATCTTTGGTGGAGACGCCAGTGGACTGGTCGGCAAAACTAGCCGCTGCTCTCCAGAGCGCGGGCCAGGACGTCGCTTATTTCACCTATGAAGGGCAGGGACATTTCTTCACCGGAGAAAGCTGGAACATATTGTTAGATCGAGCATTAACTCTTTTCGAAGATCAGCTGAAATAGGCGGTGATCAGCAGGCGGTTTGCCCGATCAAAATTTGCTGCAATTGGCTAATGTCCTCCTAGCTGACGAGCGTTGGCCGGCAGCGCTCTACGTCGATCGCAAGCCGTCTTTCTGGCTCACTACTACCCCACAAGCTCGTGCACCGACACATGGCTCTTGCTACCGGCCGTGAATGGCGAGCGATCCCATCACGCCCATCGTGCGCGGCGCTCAAGGCCGGCCAACTGGGCAATGAGGTCAAGCTCGGATGGCCAAGCATAGCGCATAAAATGCGGGGTTATCTGTGTACCGCCTTCGGCGATCACGATGCGCTGGAAGGCGACGGTTTGGGCGATGGCATCGTGAATCGCGATTTCGAACCGGGCGGAGTCGATCCTGGCCCAAGAGCCCTTCATGCGCTGTCCGTCCTCGAAGCCGGAGAGGTCGGGCACCACCGTCTCCACGACAAACACGCCTCCGGGGTTCAGGTGCCGGTCGGCTTCCTCGAAAGGCACACAAACGACAGCTATTAAGCTGTTATCCACGAATGGGCTTGCCCACCGATCTGGTAGGCAAGCCCTTACATCTTGGGTTTGCGAAAGTCGAGCGAAAATCCAATGTCTTAATTATTCATCGGCCTCGCATAGTTGATCATATGTAATTCAATGTTAGCTTTTGCTGACAATTTTGGAATTAGGTAGCAGAGGTTCACAGGAATGCTATTTATAATGGGGGGCAAAATCTAATAGATTGGAAGCCGGCAATAGAAAGTAAAGAGGAACAAGTAATCTAATAACGGCTTTCTCTTAACAAAGAAAAACGGCCGGATCCTAAGGGATCCGGCCTTCTCTATGTGAATCGACTGTAAATTTTTCAGTTAGGCTGGTTGGGCAGCGAAAAGCCGGGGTCTAAATTTATACCCGTATATTTGATC
>DOXE01000410.1 GCA_003519205.1 Chloroflexota bacterium | reverse complement strand
TCACATCTCTATATCCCTGGTTGCTCAATCCATCAGCCAGGGCAAAGGATGCATCTTCCTCTCCATGTACGACGTAGGTATGGCTGGCTTTCTTCGAAAAATGGCCGGTCCAGTTTAGTAATTCGCTCCGATCGGCATGGGCACTAAAGCCGTTAATCGTTACAACCTCAGCCTTGAGTTGATATTCCTCGCCGAAAATCTTAACCTTTGGTTGTTTTTCGACAATACGGCGGCCGAGCGTGTTGGGAGCCTGCCAACCGACAATCAGAATCGTATTTTTCGGATCTTCGATATTATTTTTGAGGTGATGGAGGATTCGCCCTGCTTCGCACATGCCGCTGGCGCTGATGATCACCGCTGGTTCGCGGAGGAAGTTGAGTTCCTTGGATTGCAAGGTTGAGCGTGTATAACGCATCATGTCAAAGCCAAATGGATCTCCATGCACATCTTCGGCTAAAAAATCGAAAACGCCCTGATTGTAAGCTTCTGGGTGGAGCCGATAGATACCGGTCGCATCAATCGCCAAGGGGCTATCAACGTAAACTGGCAGGTTAGGGGAGATGTCCCGGTTTCTAACCATCTTGTGCAAAGCGTAAACTAATTCTTGAGTGCGGCCAATGGCAAAGGAAGGTACGATGAGTTTGCCTCCCCGTTTACACGTTTCGTTGACTACCTGCTTAAGCTTCTCCTCGGCCGCCTCGGCCGGTGCGTGATTGCGGTTGCCGTAAGTGCTTTCGACCAGTAGTACGTCGGCGTCTTCGATGAAAGATGGGTCACGCAAGATAGCCCTATCCGGCCGGCCCAGGTCTCCGCTGAATACCAGCCGTATATCTTTCTTTGAGTCTTTATCCTCGATCTCGAGGACGACAATGGCCGAGCCTAAGATGTGACCTGCATCGAAGAAACTGATCCGAATTCCTGGCTTGATTTGATAAGATCGATCATATCCAACACCAATGAAGTATTTCAGGCTTTCTACCACATCCTCCATTGTGTAATAAGGTTCCAGCAAATGCAGGCCTTCTTTACGCCGTTTCTTGTTTAAATAGTCGATGTCGTACTGTTGAATCTTGGCGCTGTCTCGCAGCATAATCGAGCATAGGTCACGAGTGGCATAGGTACAGACGATATCACCTTGAAAGCCGCTTTTTACGAGGTTGGGGACATTGCCACTATGATCGATGTGAGCATGGGATAGAATAAGCACATCCACTTTAGCAGCATTGTAAGGCAGATGCTGGTTCCGTTCATAAGTCTGTTTCCTGCTTCCTTGATAAAGGCCACAGTCGAGCAGAATCTTACAACCGTTGGCTGATATTAGATGTTGGGACCCAGTAACGGTACGAACTGCGCCATGGAATTCAATTTGCATAAGCGACTCCTCANNCTAAATCGTCAGACGTTTTAGGGTTCTGCCAGGCTAGATCCCAAAGAATATCGCGACTGAGGATCACATCAGATTCCACGCCCCGAGCTTGGGCCCGTTTTTTGCGCCAGTTTCGTAAGCGTTCATACCGGTTAGCAATCACATCTGGTGGTCGCCTGGAATTTGTCCTTGGTTTTTGAGGGGCCGGCCCCCGCTGGGCCTCGGAGATCACGCGTAGTATCTTCCGGCCATAACGGCGTATCTGCCCCTTAGACATACCATGTATTCCCGGGAGATCTTCAATAAGTTGTGGCTCGGTCTTGGCTAATTCGATGATCGTACGGTCATCATATATCTTGAAAGGTGGTCGATTTTGTTGGCTGGCCAACTGGTCTCGATAGATGTGCAGTGCTTTGACAATCGCTTGCTGCCTTGGTTTGAGATCGTGCACGCCGTTGATTGACCAAAAGCTGTTTGGGTCAAATTTAGATGAATTCACCTGGACGTGGCATTGCTCGGAAAATATTTCCTGAGCTTCCTCCACACGACCCGTTGCCTCGAGTTCTAACGCAAATTTATCCCGTAAGGATAGCAGGAAATGTGTGTCCGTTTGGGCATACGTCAGTTGGTTGCTAGGAAGCGGCCGTTTACTCCAATTCGCTTTCTGGTGCCTCTTATCTAGCTTCACTTTATAAAAACTTTCCAGGAGATTGGCCAAGCCATAGCGGGCATATCCTAGAATCCTGGCTGCCCACATCGTGTCAAATAAATTTTCACAAACCCATCCATACTGCCGTTTAAGGAGGACCAAATCATACTCAGCAGCATGGAAGACCTTTTCCACCTTCGGATCCCCGATGATGGCGCCCAAACCGCTTAGATCGAGGTCGGTAAGTGGATCGATGATATAATCCTGTCCTGTGATGGATATTTGAACTAAGCATACTCGCTCGCGATAGGCAAAAAGGCTGTTTGCCTCTAGATCGATGGCCAACCTGGCTTCAGACTGAAGTCTAGTCAGGGTGTTCTGCCACTCAAAAATTGTGGTCACTAACTTGAACGGGGGTAACTTCACAAATAACCTCGACGTTTGCACACTGACTTGCGATTGTACCAGCCAACAGGTTGTTCAGCCACGGTAACCTCGTAGAGCCATAAAGGCGATGATAAAATCTTTCTATGTCAGAGTTGTATACCGACGTTCAACCGACGACAATGCTTGATATCCTGACGATTACTCGCATGACTTTCTCCAATATGACTGGCGCAGATCGCCAGTTCACCGAAATCACCCGGAATCCAATTGGCCGGTGGTTAATCTTCCTGTCATTACCAGCCTATTTGTCATTTTCGGGGCGTGGATTTAAGGTCATTCGCGATGGCAGCATTGCCGGTTGTGCTTTCTTGCATTTCCGGCAGGTTAGTGCCTACGTTTACAATGTGAATGTCAACCATCGTTTTCGGCGCCAGGGAATTGCCCGGCACTTGATGAAATACCTGGAAACCGAGGCAAAGAGATATGGCAAATCATGGATGGCTCTTCAAGTTGACAACGGAAACCAGCCAGCACTACGATTGTATGAAAATATCGGTTACCGAGCCTTCCAGCCTTGCTTTCTGTACCGGCAAGGATCGGGACCTATCCATAATATAGTGACGACTGGCTTATCTGTAGAGTCACTCCCAGTCTATCGCGGCCGCGGCCTCTATAATCGTTATTGGAATATAGAGCAGCAAGCCGGCGATCTTTGGGCATTACCGGTCATAGACGATTACGATATTAAGCCCTCTACGGCCGGATCATACTTTCGCTGTCTTTTAAATGGCGACGAGATCGGCTGCGCCCGCCTTTCTGGTAGCTTAAGCCGGCC
>DOXE01000476.1 GCA_003519205.1 Chloroflexota bacterium | reverse complement strand
CCAAAGGCAGCCTGGTTCACACCAAAACCACGCATGGCACCACAAGGAAGATTGTTTGTATAAACGGCCGTGCTGACTACATCAGTCACAGGAAAATGATACGCACCCGTCGCATGCCCGGCCGATCTCTCAAGAACTTTCATCCCAACAGAGGCATATGCGCCTGTATCACCGACAAAGCGAACCTTCACAAAAGTTAACTTGCCTTTATCATCACAGCCGATATGGTAATCCATCCATATCGGATGGCGTTTCGGGTGCATGATGATTGATTCGTCCCGAGTCAATTTAACCTTCACTGGCAATTGCAATAACATCGCCATCAGCGCAGCATGACCCTGAACTGTCAGATCTTCTTTCCCGCCAAAGCCCCCGCCGTTCGGCACCAATATTACCCGTACTTTATCTAAGGAAAGCCCAAGCAATCTTGCGACCTGTTGCCGATCATCGTATACACCTTGTCCTTGAGATAGAAGTTCGATGCCATCACCCTTGGGGTAGGCAATGGCGCATTCTGGCTCCATAAAACCATGCTCGACCATCTGGGTTTGGTAGGTACCACGGGAGATGTAAGCAGAATCTGCAACCGCTTTCTCCATATCACCTCGATTGGTGATAGAAGTAGAAAGGATGTTTCCGCCTTCGTGAATCGCGGGGCTATTTTCCTCCATGGCTTTGTGAACATCTGTGATCGGCTCGCGCACCTCGTAATCAACCTCGATCAGATTAATAGCCTGGCGCGCGATGGTATCAGATTCGGCCACGACGCCAGCCAAAACGTCACCCACATATCGGGTGATCTCGCCTTCGGCAATCATAAGCGGCCAATCATGGCGAATTAACCCAATATACCGTTCGCCTGGGATGTCTTTAGCTGTGAAAATGCGAATCACGCCATCCAAACTTTCGGCTGCCGTCGTATCGATTTTGATTACCCTGGCTCGAGGGTGATCGCTGAATTTCAGCGCCCCAAATTTCATCCCCTCAACCTTGATATCGTCTACGTATCGATGTTGGCCCAGGACGAGCTTTTGAGCCTGGTACTTGGGCTGGCGTGAACCAATCTTACCATTACTGACCGGAGGGGGGACTTCTTCCTCGTTGCGGATCGCTTCGGCCGCAGTCATGACCGCATTGACGATCTTCTTATAACCTGTACATCGGCAAAGATGTGGGGTAAGGGCTTTTTCAATATCAGCCCTTGTGGGTTCTGAATTTTTGCTTATTAAAACATGCGATTGCATCACGATACCCGGAATACAAAATCCGCATTGAACACCGCCCTCGGCGACAAAAGAATTGGCGTAAACATCTTGCAAGTACGATCCTAATCCCTCGATGGTCGTCACCTCGCCACCGGCCACCTTCTCCATCTTAATAACACAAGAAAGCACTGCTTTGTCATTAAGCTGGACGGCACAACAACCGCAGGCTGCCTGTGGAGCGCAGCCATCCTTTGGTGAAATAATTCCCTCATATTCCCGCAGGTATGTCAGGAGCGGTAGTTCTGGGTCACCTTCATACTCTCGCATCTGGCCATTGAGCAAAAATTGCATGATCTACCTCCTGCAGCCTGAATAGGCATGAAAATCCTAGATGTCAGATTCCTGTGATCCTAATTCCGGCGTCTTTTACTTTGTTCCGAATATTGATGCCTATTAAGATAGACGTCAACCCCTCCACAACGCTGGCATTCTGTAAGGCACCGGCATTGATACCTCGAAAGCCAGCGTCAGCGCAAAGTTTGATAGCCAGCTCTTTATCGTACTGATTATCGCCACAGACCAATACATCACATTCCAGCTGATAGTCCAAATCTCGCAAATTGTGGGCGCCAATATTTTGCATGGCGGCAACCACGGACGTATCATCTCCAACAAGCTGCTGGGCTTCCTCAGCCGCCGACAGCCCGCTAGGTAATCGCCAAACTCGAGCTTTTGGTTTTCGTGTCGGCGCCACGACAGTAATGAGCAGTTTGCCGGATAACGCATCTTTAACATGAGCAAGGGTCGGTTTTTGGGCCTCGTAAGGAACGGTCAAGACGACAAGATCCGCCTCCTGGGCGGCTGTGAGATTGTCCGTACCGGTGATGTTGCCATCAGGATATTCGGATTTGAGCTCGGCGGCGACCCGCTCCCCTTTTTCGGTTAATCGAGAGCCAATAATGACTTCATGGCCAGTAGCTGCCCAACGCAAGCCCAGGCCAGTACCCTCTGGTCCAGTTCCACCTAGAATGGCGATTTTCATGAGTTTACGTCCTCTCTTCCCGATTGTAAGGTAGACCTAAGGCAGCAGGCGCGCCCAGCCGTTTACTCAACCCTTCTCGCCAGGTAACCAAGACCAGGACGACGACGGTGAGGATGTATGGCAACATATTGAGCAAACTGGCGGGGATCGTGGTGCCCGATGCTTGAAGCCGGAATTGGATGGCATTGATCCCACCAAAGAGCAAAGCTCCGACCACGGCCCGTAATGGATCCCATGTAGCGAAAATCACAAGGGCAATGACAATCCAGCCCCGACCTCCGGTCAAATTCTCAGTCCAACCTGGGGTATATGATAGTGACAAGTGAGCACCGCCAATACCGGCCAGGATCCCACCGACAACGGTATACAGGTACCGGGTTCCAAATACGCTGACACCCATAGCATCGGAAGTCTGGGGACTTTCGCCAACTGACCGCAAAGATAATCCCGGCCGTGTCTTATATAGATAAAAGGTGGCAACGATTACAAGAATGTACACAAGATAGACCAAGATATCCTGATTAAATAGCGCGCCGATAACAGGAATGTCGCTTAATAACGGTATGGCGATTTTTGGAAAACGGGGCCCGATCAGACCGACAAGAGGTCCTCCATCAGGTCCCAACTTTTCACCCAGGAAGCTGGCCAGGCCAGTTCCGGCAATGGTGATGGCCAGGCCAGTAACGACCTGCTCAGCCCGCATCGTAATGGTTAGAAAGGCATGGGTAAGCGCCATCAA
Organism: Chloroflexota bacterium; assembly: GCA_003519205.1. Lineage (GTDB taxonomy): Bacteria > Chloroflexota > Anaerolineae > Promineifilales > Promineifilaceae > UBA11865. Next base: position 3,509 of record DOXE01000476.1, on the reverse strand, counting down.
GCCGCCAACAAGGGCCGCGGCGACCACGCCAGCCCAGGCGCTATCTGTATGATAAGCAGCCGCAAAGGCGGAAACGGCACCCATGATCATCATTCCCTCGACACCAAGATTAAGAACGCCCGATCTTTCGGTGTAAATTTCGCCAATCGTTGCATACACCAACGATGTACCAGCGACGATGGATATGGCTAGGATTGAAGTCAAAAAATCCATAAGTGTCTTCTCCAGTCGATCACTAAGCTTCTTGTACCGATGGGCTTTCAGCCACGACAGCGGTCGGTGCTTTTCGTATCATTCTCAAGCGATATCTGGTGAAAACATCGCCGCCTAGCACAAATAATAAAATCGCTCCTTGCAAAACCAGACTGACGGAAGCCGGCAGTCCCATCGTGATTTGGATCTGTTCACCACCAACGAGCAAAGCAGACAATAATATCGACACAATGACGACGCCCCAAGGATTTAGTTTTGCCAGCCAAGCCACGATGATACCCGTAAAACCATAACCGACTGCCAGTCCATGCTGAAGCCGGTGAGAAATGGCTGTGACTTCAACAAAACCGGCTAAACCGGCTAAACCACCCGAAAGGATCATGACCAATATAATGTTTCGGATAATGCTGACCCCGGCATAATTGGCTGCCCGTGCGTTTTCGCCAATCAATCTAATCTCATAACCCCAACGGGTCTTATCCATAATCACCCAAACAACAAATGCGGCCGCGATAGCTAAGAGCAAACCCCAATGCAAGCGACCTGAAATTCGTGGTATCCAGGTGTATTCGGGTATTAAGGCTGATCCCGGGAAGCCAAAACCTTCAGGATCTTTCCAGGCAGTTGTAAAGAGAAATTGGTACCATAAAATGGCGATATAATTGAACATGAGGGTGGTGATGATCTCATTCACCTTAAGATAGGCTTTGAGCAAGGCTGGTATCAATGCCCAGGCTGCCCCGGCTAAGATGGCGGCGACAAACATGAGCGGGATGTAAATCCAGGGGCTTTCGGGTATGAAAGGTAAGGCAGAGGGAAAAAATAAAGCAACGGCTGCCGTGGCGATACCGCCCATCACTAACTGGCCTTCAGCGCCGATGTTCCAGAACAACATTCGGAATGCCACCGAAACTGACAGGCCGGTCAATATGATCGGTACGGCTTTTACTAGCAATTCAGTCATGTTATAAAACTGGCCATCTTGCCATTGAGCTGGCGTGCCAATTGCTCCGGCTAACATGGCTTGGTAAGTCTGCCCAGGGTTGGCCCCGATAACGGCTAAAAGAGCCGCGCCGAAAAGGAAAGCCAGTAAAAGAGATAGCACTGGAACCAGGATCGACGCGAGGCGAGAGGGTTCCAATCGTTTCTCAAATTTAAAGGAAAAAGGTAGCATTACTGCCTCCGTTCACCAGCCATCATGAGCCCCAATTCTTCAATGTCAATATCGGCCGGTTCCACAACACCCATTACTTCACCACCGTGTAAAACGGCAATGCGATCGCTTATCGTCATCAATTCTTCCAGATCCTCAGAGATAAGCAGGATGGCAGCACCATTTTGGCGTTGTTCAAGCACCGCAGTGCGTACCGCTTCAATTGCCCCCACATCCAATCCTCGACTGGGATATACAGCAACCAGAAGTGGCGCATAATCACCGCCAGCACGGTCACCCGAAGTGATTTCTCTTCCCAGGATGGCTTTTTGTTGGTTGCCACCAGACAGGTTGCGAGCGGGTGTCTCGATACTAGGCGTCATTACATCAAAAGCCTTGATCAACTTTTTAGAAAAACTGCCAATGGAACCTCTCGACAAAAATGGTCCATTGGAAATCGGTCGCTTGCGGAAAGCTTTCATGATCAAGTTGTCGCTAACCGGAAGGTTTCCGGCTAATCCAACACCTAACCGGTCACCGGGCACGTGCGCCACTCCTTTTCTAATAAAAGTGAGCGGGGGCCGGTTGGTCAGGTCTTGTCCAAGAAAGATGACCTGTCCTTCGATCACTGGGCGCAGTCCAGTGATGACCTCAGCTAGCTCTGTTTGGCCATTACCAGCAACTCCAGCGATACCCAAAATCTCACCACCACGGATTTGGAAGGATACATCTTTTAAGGCAGGCAGGCCTTTATCGTTGTCGGCATTTACGCTCCGAAGATCTAGCACCACTTCCCTAACTTCGGATACCTCTTTTTTATCGATGTGGAATATCACTTCTCGACCAACCATNNTTGTGAGAAATGAAGATGATCGACTTTCCCTCACTGGCCATTTGGCGCATGGTCTTTCCCAGCTCGGCCGATTCCTGGGGTGTAAGAACAGCCGTTGGCTCATCAAGTATGAGAATATCAGCCCCACGATAAAGGAGTTTTAATATCTCAACCCGCTGTTGCTCGCCAACAGACAATTGCCAAATGTAGGCCTGTGAATCAACAGGCATATGATACTGCTCTGCCAGTTTGTTGATCCTGTCCTCCACATCCGTCATATCCAAGCGGAATGGGACGCCTTTCAGCCCCAAAATGATGTTTTCAGATACAGTCTGAGTAGGAACCAGCTTGAAATGCTGGTAAACCATACCGATACGCAGGTCAATGGCGTCTCGCGGTGAGCTGATAACGACTTGTTTTGGTTCCTCGCCGTTTTCAACCCGCACAAAAAGCACACCTTCATCAGGCTGATAAAGGCCACAAAGGGCGCTCATCAGTGTGCTTTTTCCAGCTCCATTTTCTCCCAAAAGCGCATGAATTTCGCCGACACGTACTGTCAAATCCACGTTATCATTGGCTAAGACACCAGGAAATCGTTTGGTTATTCCTCGCATCTCAACCGCGATAGGGGCGGCAGGGTCAGTCATGGTGTCTCCTGTATGCCAAGATTAGCTTGGCAGTAATTGAGGAAGAGTGAACGGCCGGGTAATTTTCATCACTAATTTTCGGCCGTTCACCCAGTAATCATGTTACTTTGTTTATGATTAACTCTCGCCGAAGCAAGTAGCCGTATCGGCCGGTGCCTCGCCTTGCACTCCCTCGACGAAACAGGAGATGCTCAGCATTTGCCCATCGTCCAGGCATTGGCCTTCAGGCACCAATTCCTGGCCATCGGCACCGTTTATCGGACCGCAAAACACATCCCATTCACCACTTCCGATCAACGTTCGCTTTTCCTGGACCAAGGCTTGGGTTTCCTCTGAGACATTAGGAGAGAATGGCGCCAGGTCAACAACACCTTCAGCCAATCCACCCCAATACGATTCGCTACCGTCATAGGAGCCATCCATCAACTGGTTGACGATTTCAGAGTATTTCACGCCCCAATTCCAGACCGGGCTCGTGAGAACTGTATCGCCCACAATGGCCCGCATATCCGAGTTATAACCGATAGACACGCCACCAGAATCAGCCGCTGCTTTCTGCGGTTCGGTTGTGTCTTGGTGCTGGGCAATTACATCTGCTCCTGCAGCCAGTAAGGCTTCTGCTGCCTCCTTTTCCTCTGGAGGGCCGAACCAGGTATTGGTCCAC
>DOXE01000066.1 GCA_003519205.1 Chloroflexota bacterium | reverse complement strand
ATTTAGAAGGCCGATGATAGCCACAGCGACAACGGCTACGCCCAGCCTTTCGATGACTAAGCCATCTAGCAGATTGGCCATCAATATCAGGCCAATGACCTCGAAGGTGCCGATGATAAGGATGCGGATGATTGGGTGTTGAGCTAAGGATCTTTTATTTTTTTCTATGGTTTTTGCCTCCACGAAATAATGGGATACGGATGAATGTTGATTTCAAGGTGTTTAGTTTAGGCCAATTCAACAAAATTATGATCCCAAAACTAACAGTGTTTCTTGAATTGGCTTGAGGCTTTTTCGGACTGACCTGTAACATATTGAATCATTGATTTTCCGAAAAAGCTTTAGCTCCGTTTGTGGTGATTCGAAGATAAACCATGACCTTATTTAATTCAACCAAGCCCTGAAAATGCTAAAAGATCGATGCACAACCAAAACCCGAGACTCGCTTGCTATTTGAGGGTAAACGCTTGGCCCAGATTAGCCAAACCGAAACAGGTTGATTAGGACGAAGATAGAAAGCAGTGGCAATAGCACATATACTATTAACCAGGTGAGCACCAGTGAGCCGGTTGCACGTTGCCAAGAGAATTCATGGGCGAGTGCAATCCCTTTGATGAGAATGATGCCGGCCCAGATCAGGCCGACGATGGCTAGCAAACGGCCGACCAACGCAATCGCCGTGGCCGTGGCGATGGTCGTAGCNNGCTGGTGTCCGGGATGAGAGACAGCAAGAGAAGTACCAAAGGCGCAGATGAGAGAAGCACAGTCGTCAAATGCTGTCGCAGCGTTGCCTTGCCACCCAACAGATTCGCCGCGATCATCGAAACCAGCGCCAGAACCAAATAGTTCGACATGACGACAAATGGTGTGGATATCCAACGGCCGAACTGTCGAATTACGCGGCTCGGACGCGTGCCAAGTGGGGGTGACAACAACCTGGCTTCGTCTTCAATTCGCTGATAGATTTCGTTGAGGGTTTCACTTGCTGCGATAAACGCATCCCCAATCGTCGCGCTAATTTCAGCTGGTACTGAAATGAAGGGGATCGAATTCTCGAGAAACGGCTCAACCCTTGCTGCAAAGTTAGAGTTCCACGCTTGTGCTTCGTTAATTTCATCAACCAAGATAAACCGTTCGAGCTCGACAGGGATGCCTATAATAAAGCCAATCCCCGCGATCAAGGTTACTACAAAAAAGAATTGCAGTGCTCGGGTCAATCCGTCTGGTCGATGTATATAGTTGAGGAGAGTCGCGGTATCGAGCTGCAGTATATTTGAATAGTTACGTAACATGACATAATCCTTTTTGAACGTTATGAATTGAAACCTGTAGGGTGTTTTTCATTGGGCGCCAACTAACGTACATATCCGATAAACCGGATTAAGCTCAGTACATCATCTACCAATGGAAACTGGTTGAGCATGGATACCGAGATGGACAATAGAATCGTAATCAACAGAATCCAGCAGATCAAATAGGTCAATATAATCACGGCCAGGTTTCGACCCGGGTCAAATATATACAGCTCACGAATGGCGAAGAATTTTGCGATTAGGGTGAGGGCGAAGATGAGACCCAAGGGCATGGACGCACCCGGTATGACCGCAATGGCTGTCAACAATATGGGGGCATAGGCTAGCGCCATGACTCCCAGCGCCCTATTATATGCCACCTTCGTACCAAACCATCTGGCGATGAGATAAGAGAGGGAGCTAAACATCAACCAACTGCCGAGAACCCCAAGTATGCTTAGCAATACCCCAAGCAGTCCTGGCGTAGATGGATAGCCGCCAAACAAACGTATCAAATTCCAAATGTTTCCGTAAGTTTCCGCAAATCGGTCTGCAAACTCCGGCGTCTGGGCAATCAGGCTGGCGTAATAGTTGGTGTTGGTAATCGCCGTGAGGATTTGCTGCTGTAGCACGTTGACACGCGGCATGGTCAGGATATCCAGTCCCATGCCCAGTAGGCGGGCAACTGCAACTACCACAAGGACCACCAAGAGCGCTAGAAACCCCCGCATAAATGGGTTGTCGTCGCTGTTCACAGCCGTGAAGGCGCGTGCATCGAACAGTGTTGCGCGAAAGGCTATCTGAACCGGTTTATCGGCCGGTAGCGCTTGCTCCTGTGCCACAAATTCGTCTTCTTCTTCTGGAATATTCATTGCTTGTTCATGTTCGCTCATCAAATTTTCCTTGATATGAGTAAAAGGAACCTGCCCACAGATTATTGATAAACACCGAGAGTAGGTTTCTATTACAGATTTACTTTTGCGTTCGGAAGGGTTGATCTATCCGAAACCTATACCGAAATCACCTACATCAGGAAAGAGGGCCAGCAGCCAATCGATTACGAGAGGGGCAGATCGGAAAGAGCAAAACCCTCGACGACTCTGGCTCCAATCGGCTCCGGGTTGTCTTTGAAGTTGACAAATTCCATTGTCATCTGTTCAATCCTCTCACCCGTTTGCTTGTTTGTGATGAAAACAACGTAACGGATCGCACACCAGTCGTTTTAAACAAGCATGTTGCCGAAGTCGCTCAGTTCGATATCGAAGGCCTGGAAGAATTGGCCCATCATATTGCCTCTTGAAAACTCCGACTACTTATTGATGCACCTCAGTTAACCTTATATCAATCTTCTTCCAATATCTCGACTTCTGGATCGTCTTCGGCTTCCACTTCTTCGGCAACCGCTGTGACTACTTCCTCGTTGTCGGCCAATTCGTCGAGAGCCGCTTTGTCAGCAGACGTGAGCTCAGCGACCAGGTGATCACCACCGCACGGTTCCATTCTCTCGATCACCGCCGTGCCTCANNATACTCTCATGCTTTTTCTGACGTGGATCTCCTGATAAGCCCAACTATGAAGAGCAGAACAACGGCGCCCAAAAACGAAGCGATCAAACGAGTGATGGGGCCTGATATAAATCCGATGTTCAATAGGCTCAATAACCAGCTAACGATGAAACCACCGATCATGCCCAAAATGATGTTGCCGATGAGACCGAAGCCGCTGCCCTTCATGAAGTATCCAGCCAGCCAACCAGCCACACCACCAACAACCAAAGTCCCAAGTATATCTAAAAACAGTTGCATAGTAATTTCCTCCAGTTACAATCGCTTGTCGTACGCTTTTAGGTAGATTCTTCCACCACTTCGACCTCTGGGTCGTCTTCGACTTCTATTTCTGCGGCAATCGCTTTGGCTACTGCCTCGTCATCGGCCTGCGCATTCATTTCCGCTTCTGCTTCAGGCGTTAATTCCATGGCCAGCAATTCACCACGGCCGTAAACGGCTTCTGTCCCTGCTCGTATGGCTTCCCAATCGGCGTTACTGACCAGAATCGCCAGTGCAGAATCATCCTGACCCAGTTCTTTATCCAGGAATTCCTTCAATGTTGCGCGCTGCTGGGAGCCAGCGGCTCCGATCATGCCACCAATAACCGCACCAGCAATTAAACCTCCACCTGTTCCAAAGATGAGCAAGCCCAAAAGCCCGCCGCCCACGACGCCTTTCCCCACGGTAACGCGTCTTTTGTGAATCAGCTTGAGCCTGCCATCCGGCAGACGCATAACTACGACTGCCGTTTTGATTTTTACCTTTCCTTGTCTCTGCAAATTACGTAAGGATTCGTATACTTGATCGGCCGTGTTTTGCCCCTTATAAGCAACAACGAACATACTTTGTTTTCTTTCNNTTATCATTCGCTGTTTGCCGGCGGTCCAGCTAATAGGGCAATAAGACCTACTTCCATGTGAATCTCGCTGCTGGGCTGATTGCTTATACACACAAACCAGACCAAAACTACATCACTCTGTCTTTCAAGGTAGGATTCGGCCTTGTTGCCGAACCCCCCTTGCTACTATGACAGAAGCTTGCTGCCGAGCTTACCATCGGTAATCAGATCGGCGCCTATGTAAAGCGGCACCAATTGAGTCAGACCAAACCAGAGGAAAATAATGAGCAGGCCGAGGCGTGCCGTCCGAAGCTGGTTGTTCACGTTGTTTTGTGTTTGGGAAACAATATCATTGATCCCGTCTACTCGGCCTCCTAGGATGGCCTCAACCTGCGTGTCGCCCATAGAATTTAGGCCCTCCATAGTAAAATCCAGGGTCTGCTCGAACGCATTGCCTAGCGAATCCACAGCCGCGACTGCCGAATCCACCGCCACCCAACTAACCCAGGCTCCAGCAACAGCTACGACGATGCCAGCAATACCAACCACCAACAAAATTACAGCTATTAGTTTACTCATAATATTCTTCTTTTGCTAATAGTTAATATCCGAAAACTATGTCTGCTAGGATAGCAGTTTCAATGACATAGCTGCCAACGCTAACAAATAAAATGATAAGCTGATTCGGAGATTTTGAATTTCGGTCATTCGGACCAAGATTGTCTCCCATAATATTGACAAAATTAATTTTGTTACATAAAATAAATAAAAACACCTTTTAGGTAACAATATGCCAAAAAAACAAATAGCGAAAGTGGTGAATGGCTATTTAGGAATACAGAAAGATGGCCGTTTCCATTCACAAATTCCCATAGGTACCAGTACATGGTTTGCTTGGCTGTCAAACCACAAGGGCTTTGCCTACCAGGATGAAACTGGCAGCTTCACAGCCCGCTGTGAGCAAATCAAAGGCAAGGGCGCCTACTGGTA
>DOXE01000257.1 GCA_003519205.1 Chloroflexota bacterium | reverse complement strand
CGCTAACTCTATCTTCTGAATAGGCTAGTGTCAAACGAGGGTCAACGCATGGAGTTGGCCAGGTCAACCAGACCTTCTATTTCTGCACCACTTAGCACATAGACAGTTCCATCCCTCTGCCACAAGATGGCGCTATTTTGGCCGTCAAGGCTGGTAAGACCCAGGCCTGGCACACCATCAACCCTTATTTCATTAAAGGTGGCCACATCTTCGGGAATAGCGAGTAACACGGTAGTGGTCCAATCAATTTGTTCGGCCAGACGACGGGCCTGTCCCGGTTCCATGCCCAATACCTGCAAAAAAGCTTCCCCAAGGGCAACTGTATCGACGTCCTCAGGGTATTCGATGAGGGGACTGGGCGACTGCATCAGGGCGATACCCTCATTCCAATTCTGGCTGATGCTTGGGTACACCGTCACGTCAACCGTGGCGCCATCAAGGCTGTCTGGGATTAACGCTGGATCAGCCCCAGCCGCGCTTATCAACGTCCGGGCATTTTCCACATTGACCGTTAACCGGCCGCGACCACCATCCATGTAATAAACGCTGTCCGGCTCAACCAGACTTCCTGGGCTACGAGCCTGCCAGCCGGCCGTTGCCTCGGCACTCTCCAGTGAATCCACCAGTTGTGGCTCACCCGGTTCGTCGATCATCTCGATTTGGCCAGGATATAAACCTGACTCAGCCATTTCCTCTAATAGGGCAAGTTGTTCAGGAGATATCGAGATGGCGGCAAATTTTTGGACCCGGAAAAGGCCCAGAAAATCACTGGCAGCCGCCCTGACGCCCGGGAAAGAAAAGGCGACAACCAGCAATAAGACAACCAGAAGGGGTACCAGGGCATATTTTCTGTTAGACATAGTCACAAACCTCCAAAATCCCGACCGTTGACCTTCTTGATCGATCTCTTGCCTCAATCTTGCCAGCGAATGTGACGCAGGACGAGGGGCATCCGTCGCAGCCGGTTCTAATGCTGATAAAGTATCCAGAACATCCTGAATTTTCTCTTCGTTTTCGGCCATGCTATCTCCTAATCAAAACCCTCGATTTCCAGGCCATAACTGTTTCTAAACGCGTCGGCCGCCCGGCTCAATAGCTTGCCCACAGAACCCGGCGCGATGTCGCAGGCCTCGGCCAATTCGGCGTAGCTCAAGCCCATTTGCCGTAAAAGCAAGAGCTGTGTCTGCCTTTTAGGTAGGCGGGCCAGAGCTTCTCGTACGGCCGCTTTTGTTTCTTGGCGAATCGCTTGTTCAGACGGATCGGCGGTATTATCGCTTTGATCAGGCACAAGGAAGAGGTTGCGCTGCCAACGGCGTTTGCGGCCGCGTAAATGATTGTAACCCATGTTCGTGGCCACCCGATATAACCAGGCACTGACATTGTGTTTTTGTTTACCTCGTAGTGGTTGNNTACACCCGGTCATAATGACGGTAGAACAAGACCTCGAAGGAGGCCGCATCACCACGGCTCATGCGTTCAATCAGGATATTGTCAGATAGGGCGGTCACTGGATTACCTTCCGGTGCTTCGTCCGACATCGCTAATACACCCTTCTAAACACCGCCACGTGAATAATTGTGACAGCCAAACATCGAACGAGTCAAGATTTCATTGCCAGAGAAGACCTGAACTATAGATTTGATACGTGAGGCGTAATTCGTTAGGTAAAGGGATTGGTTAAGACCGGTCAAGATACTGCAAAGCCATCTGTACGCGGGTGTCCATTTCGGTGACATCACGGGGGATATGTTGCAGGGCCGTTTGGGCTTCCACAATACTAAACCCTAGGCTGGTGAGGATATCGATGACGTCGGCATCGACGTCACTCACAAAGGGCATGGCGGCCGCGTCGGCGGTCAGGTCCAATTTGTCTCGGAGATGGAACATGATCCGCTCGGATGTCTTCTTGCCGATACCGGGCACTCGCTGCAGGACGGCCGTTTCCTCTCGGGCGATAGCGCCTTTCAAGACATCTGGACTGAGGGTAGAAAGGATAGCCAGCCCGACCTTTGGCCCGACCCCATTGACGTCTAAGAGGATCTCAAAGAGCTTTAAGTCTTCCTCGCTCTCAAAGCCATACAAGGCCAGTTCCGTCTCGCGTACGACCAGATGGGTGTGTAATCGAAGGGTCCGGCCGGGGCCTTCAACTCTTTCCAATACGTTGCGGGGAACGAAAACGCGGATTCCGATGCCGCCCACGCCAAGGACGACGTGATCTTTACCAAAACTGTGTACGATGCCGCTGATGGACGCTATCATACCAATTTTGTCCGCATCAGCTAACCTTCGCCATATAACAATTCGTGCCGGCTGTGCTGGTAATGGGTCAAGGCAACTGCCAGGCCATCGGCCGCGTCGTCAGGTTTGGGGACCTCGTCCAGGCCTAGTAAGTTCTGGACCATAAACTGGACCTGTTCTTTACTGGCATTGCCATAGCCTGATACCGCTTCTTTGATCTTGGGCGGCGAGTACTCGGCGACGGGAATACCGGCATTGGCCAGAGCCAGGAGTAAAACACCCCGAGCTTGCCCGACGTTTATGGCGGAGGTGATATTCCGGCCGAAAAATAGCTGCTCCACCGCTGCCGCATCGGGTTCAAACTCAGCCAGCAATTCATTTATCCCCTGGTAAATAAGCTGCAGGCGACGGGCCGTGTCCCCATCATTCGGGGCAGTTTTGAGGGCACCATAGGTGACCAGGGCAACTTCACCGGCCCGTTCTTCGACGATGCCGTAGCCAACGATGGCTGTGCCCGGATCCAAGCCTAATATTCGCATGAAATACCCCCGTTCGCCGCTCAGGCAGCTTCCAACGCGGCCATGGTTTCATCGCTGATGTCCAGGGCGGTGTAGACGTTCTGGACATCGTCAAGATCTTCCAGTATTTCTACCAATTTCATCACCTGAAGTGCTTCCGAGGATCCGAGTTCAAGAGGGTTGTTGGGATCATAAATAACGCTCACTTCACCCAATTGAAATCCGGCTTCCTCCAAGGCACCCCGAACATCTTGTAAATCCTCTATGCTGGTATAGACTTCGGCTACACCATCCTCAAAGGTGACATCATCAGCCCCGGCATCGGCCGCCACCAGAAAGATCTCGTCCTGATCAATATCTTCCGAGATATTGATATATCCCTTGCGGGTGAATTGCCAGGATACAGCTCCCGCTTCGGCCATGTTGCCACCCTGTTTGTTGAAGACATGGCGCACTTCGGCGATGGCCCGGTTGCGGTTATCGGTGACGACTTCGATGAGAATGCCAACACCGTGAGGCGCGTAACCTTCATACACGATTTCTTCAAGCTCGCCACCGGCCAATTCACCCGTGCCCCTTTTGATGGCTCGCTCGATGTTGTCCTTGGGCATATTGGCCGCTTTAGCTTTGTC
>DOXE01000286.1 GCA_003519205.1 Chloroflexota bacterium | reverse complement strand
ATCGATTCGATATGGCGATCATAGTAAGCTGCGCGATCCTGGACCTGTTCTGACGAGTAGAGTAATTCCTCAATGATAGTGGCATAGTCTGGCGGTAAAGACTGGCGCACTGTCGCTCGAGTATATTTGGTACTGACAGATCGGCATAGGCGAATGAGTCGTCGGAACGTGATACGGTACCATTCACTTTCGTCCGTTTCCTCGGCTAGGATTAGAGGCAGCTTCTGCTCTGGGTAATAAACGAGGGTTGCCAAGGAACGACGGCCCTTTCCCGAAAGTTCAGTTCCGAACAGTTCGTCAATTCGGCGGCGCAGCGAGCCAGAGCTATTCCTGAGCAAGTGCAAAAAAGCTTCGTATTCACCATGAATATCCGAAAGAAAATGTTCCGTCTCTTTAGGTAATTCAAGAGTGGCTTCCAGCTCAATTATTTTCGTCGAGGTAGCCTGGACGGTTGGATATTGCTCGGCCAATAGCTGTAGATATGTTAAATCCATGAGCTTTATGATTGTAGCAGATACAGCAGGACAAGGAATAACTGCTTATTTAGTCTGTAACCAATGGAACACGACCTAACATGAAAAAATGATTTCTTGCGGTCACGATAGGTTGCAGGTTCTTTTGTAGTATTCCCTAAATCAGCCACCTGGCCAATGCTAAAACTCCCCAACTGCACGATGCATTCGGGGAGTTATTGCTCTAAGCTGATAAAAGCCCAATTAGGTCTGATAGCCAAAAGATATCATGTAACTGTAAACAGGTTGACACCACGAGGTTTTCGAGAGCCTAAAAGACGATATTTTACGTATAGAAAATGGAATACCCAAGATCAACCATCAAGTTATGGCGATACAAGAGTTGGGAGTCCAGATGAGGGATAAAGCCATGGATACTAACAGCAACGGGGCTATGATTAGCTTATACGATGTGGTCAAGACCTACCACACCGGGGCCGGAGACCTGACCGTCCTGAAGGATATAACATTGCAGGTGTATCCTGGTGAATTAGTCGGCGTGGTTGGACCTTCCGGCTCGGGTAAATCCACCCTATTGAACATGATCACAGGCATTGATAGACCGACTGACGGAGAAGTGCGCGTGGGCGGGCAAGCAATCCATTCACTTAGCGAGAACCAGTTGGCTCGCTGGCGCGGCCGATATGTCGGCGTCATCTTCCAGTTTTTCCAATTGCTACCGACGCTAACGATATTAGAAAATGTGATCCTGCCGATGGACTTCTGCAAGATGTACAGGGGGCGACAGCGCAAGGAACGCGCAATTCATCTGCTGCAATTAGTGGACATAGCCGATCAAGCAGATAAGCTACCTAGCGAGCTCAGCGGTGGACAACAACAACGGGCAGCCATAGCCCGTGCGTTAGCCAACGACCCACCATTAGTTGTTGCCGACGAGCCTACAGGTAACCTGGATACGGTCACCGCAGCCGAGGTCTTCGCCCTATTTGAGGAGTTAGTAATTCAAGGCAAGACGTTGATGGTTGTGACTCACGATCAGAGTTTGAGCGAACGCACCGAACGTATCCTCCATTTGTTAGATGGCCGCCTGGATCGCGACGTGAACAATGGTAACGGCAAGTATTTAGCGAAGGATGTCAGGGAGGAGAGCCATGAGTATGATCTGGCGCAAAGTCTGGCGTGATCTGTGGGGCAACAAGGTCCGCACCTTCCTCGTTATCCTTTCCACGACGGTAGGTGTATTTGCCTTGGGGGTAGTCTTTGGTTTATCCAGCGAGATGCAAGCTCGGATGAAGGAGAGCCACCAAGCAAGCCAATTTCCACATATCATTTTTTACAGTGATAGATTCGACCAGGACGTGGCCGACAAAATCAGGCATGAACCAGGAGTTGCCAATACCGAAGGTGAAGACGGGATCTCTTTCCGCTGGAAATTGGAAGGTGAAACGGACTGGCGAGACGGGCTTATGTTGGCCCGTGACGATTATGAAAACCAATCTATGAACCTTGTGGAGTTGTTAGCTGGCCAGTGGCCGTCCGACTCCCGCTCCAGTCGGACGCTGGCGGTGGAGAGACTCTCGTCAGCCTATTTCGATATTCCTTTGGGAACCACCATCATCGTCGATTACGATCATAAAGAGCGATATTTACCGATTGAGGGCATTATTCGCCATACTCAAATCTATCCACCGCAACTTGGCGGCGATGCGGTTTTTTTTGCCACCGTTGAGACTACTTCCTGGTTAAACAACCGAGAAGAAGGATACAACAGACTTAATCTCCTCCTGGAGACATTCAGTGATGAAGGGGCAAATGAAGCCAGCAAGGACATTCAGGATCGACTGGAACGTATGGATGTGGACGTCGGCTATGTTGAGATCAATGATCCAGAAATTCACTGGATGCAAGATCAAATTGATTCGATTTTGCTGATTCTAACCATATTGGGCTTGTTGTTAATAGGATTGAGCGGATTCCTGATCGTCAATGTGATGAACGCAACCATTGCTCAACAGGTTTGGCAAATAGGTGTCATGAAAACCATTGGTGCTACAACTGCGAACGTCATTCGCGTGTATCTGGCGATGGCCTCTATCTATGGGCTTCTCGCTTTGCTCATAGCCATTCCGCTGGGGGCTATTGCTGCCCACCTGTTATCTCAATGGCTCCTCAATCTATTGAACATTGAAGTTGATTCGTTTCGCTTGATGCCAGGTGTGATCCTCATACAAATTGTCATCGGCTTGGTCGTGCCCCTGCTGGCGGCGTTGATCCCGGTGATCGGCGGTGCGCGTATCACCGTACACAAAGCCATCAGCACCTATGGCCTTGGAGCAAGTTTCGGGGCCAGCCCGCTCGACCGGCTATTTGCCCAGATCCGTGCCCTGCCCCGTCCCCTGACCCTTAGCCTGCGCAACACTTTCCGCCGTAAAGCTCGCATCGCCCTAACCCTGATCACACTTGTCCTCGGTGGTCTGATGTTTATCGTAGTCATCAGCTTCCAGGCCTCCTTGAACAACACACTTGAGGTGTTGCTAGATGACTTTGGCTTCGACGTAGCCGTTGGATTCAAACGCTTGTACCGCCAAGAGCGCCTGGTAGAGGTAACTGAGCAAGTTCCCGGTGTAGTTAAAGCGGAGTTATGGAGTTTCCGGGCAGCGGAGTTATCTTTGGACGAAGAAGAGGAACGCCAGGTCTTTGTCCGTGGAGTGCCGGCCGATTCAGTCATGTTCAGGCCAAGAATCATTCGCGGTCGTGCCCTATTGCCTGAAGATGATCAGGCAATACTACTCAACAATAAGATCGCCACGGACGAAGGATTCAAGGTAGGCGACCAGGTCACCTTGACCATAGAAGGGCAGGAATCAGATTGGACTGTCGTGGGCTTGATCATCAACGTCAACAACAATCAGAGCGAGAATTTTGTGCCTTTTGACGCCTTGGGCCGGGCGACCCGGACCGTCAATCGCGGCAGTAGCGTTTGGGTAATGGCTGAAAAAAATGACGCCAAGAGTCAGGATGCGCTTATCAAGGATTTGCGCGACACCTACGCCAATCAGCATATCGAAGCTTCTAATTTTGAAAGTGCTGCCAGAGTAAGAGAAATTAATCAGGCTCAGTTTGATATCATCACCAATCTCATGTTGGCGATGGCCATCCTGGCTGCAATTGTGGGCAGCGTCGGTCTGATGAGCACTATGTCCATCAACGTCGTCGAGCGAGCACGAGAGGTTGGTGTTATTAGGGCCATCGGCGCCAGTTCGCTGGCTGTCCTTGGCATCTTCGTATCCGAAGGCGTCTTGGTGGGCATAATTAGTTGGTTATTGGTTGTGCCCTTCAGCTATCCTTTAGCCCGTCTCTTCAGTAACCTAATTGGGTATTCGTTGCTGGAAGTTCCACTCGATTTTAGCTACCCCATGAGTGCGGTCCTTTCATGGTTAGTGATTATGATCGTTCTATCGGCATTGGCCAGCTTATGGCCAGCTCTTCGGGCGACTAAGGTCAGCGTCCGTGAGGCGCTGGCGTATGAATAATAGTATCTCGCTGATATTCGGTCCTTATACCCATTGTTTTTGGCTATGAATGATCAGCCATTAGCAACAACCATCCTTGTTCAATAGATCATGGCAAATCTGGCAATTACTCAACGTGCCCGGGGTATCTCGCCTGTCGGTCAGTTAGAGAAGCCTTGTGTAAGAGATTTGGTCAAAAAAAGAAAATTCGGTTACAGTATCTTTAGACAGAACAGGTATATTTATCATAGCGGCACATTAACCGCTTATAGGTAAATATCTCAAACATCTTGCACAATCCAACCTACAATTGATGAAATGAGTCGAAGTAGCTTTTCTGATAGAGGTCTGGGGGTTACCGGACAAAATCGTGCTACCCTGATTGCATTTATCTTACTGGTGATCATCGGTGGTAGCAACGCTGTCGCTGTACGCATTAGCAACTTGGAACTCCCCCCGTTCTGGGGTGCAGCCACCAGGTTTGGTGCGGCCGCGTTGATCTTCTGGATCATCGTTCTTCTTCGACGCCTTACCCTACCCAAAGGTAAAGCCCTGGTTGGTGCCTTGATTTATGGTCTCCTATCCATTGGGGCGGCCTATTCCTTCCTTTACTGGGGCCTACTCCGTGTCCCAGCCGGTCTCACGATGGTAGTCTTGGCCTTCGTTCCGCTTTTGACGCTTCTCCTGGCGGTGGCCCATGGCCTGGAGACATTTCGTTGGCGAGGGTTAATTGGAGCCCTAATTGCGATTGCAGGGATAATTCTTGGCGTTTATGGAGGTTTGGGTACAAGCTTTCATGTGCCGTCTCTTCTGGCTGTATTTGCCGGTGGGGTATGTATTGCAGAAGCGGCCGTCGTCTTTAAACTGTTCCCTCAAAGCCATCCCGTCGTAACCAACTCGATCGCTTTCACCGCAGGTGCTTTTCTTCTTTTGTGCCTGTCCCTAATCGCAGGTGAGGGGTGGCAGTTGCCAGCAACGGCCAACACCTGGGCTGCCTTTACTTACCTCGTCCTCATGGGCTCGGTTGTCTTGTTCTATCTTTATCTCTTTGTCCTTAGCCGATGGGACGCGTCGGTAACCGCATACTCCTTCCTGCTCTTTCCAGTGTCAACGGTTGTCATCGCCGCCTTGCTTTTAGGAGAGGTCGTCACCATCTCATTCGTCGCGGGTGGTGCACTGGTCCTTGCCGGGGTATGGCAGGGTGCGATAAAAGGCCCAGCACCCGCTGCTACTCCTCAGGCCTCAACGCCGACCGAAGATATCGTGACCTGAATAGGGATCCTGGTTGCATTTTGAGCCAGGTAAAATTGAACGCGATTGGACAGAAACCATTACGCCAATGTTCCACGAACTCGTTTCTTCAGCCGAATACGATGAAAAGGAGGCTGATGCTGTCCGACAATTCAAAACCCTTCTCTCCCAAGGTCAAAACATTTCAATCAAGAAAAATGCCAGGCACATTTTCAAAGATAGAGACCAAAAACCAAATCTAGACCTTCGTCACTTTAATCAGGTGCTTAGCATTGATACTGAAAATAAAATTGCCACGGTTGAGGGGATGACCACGTTTTATGATCTGGTCAATGCCACCTTAGCATTTAACTTGATGCCCCAAGCTGTGCCCGAGCTAAGGTCCATCACAGTCGGAGGTGTAATCGCTGGATTAGGCGGGCAATCTTCCAGCTTCAAATTTGGCCTCGTTCACGAAATGGTGACCGACTTTGACCTTCTCACCGGGGAGGGAAAAGTTATTCATTGCTCACCCATATCAAACTCAGACATTTACTATATGTTGCCCAACTCATATGGTTCTTTGGGGTACGTTCTAAAGTGCAATATCAAACTCAACAAGATAGCACCCTACGTGAAATTGTCATACCTCAGGTTCTCAAAAGCCAGCGATTTTTTTCAAGCCATGATCAACGAGGTAGATTCATGTGAAGTCGATTTTATTGAAGGTGTCAGTTTTTCTCCTAGCAAATACATTCTGCTTATTGGGAAATTCACAGGTAAGCTACCACCAACAGAAAAGTGTTTAGTTCCCCTTCATGAACCTTTTTTC
>DOXE01000346.1 GCA_003519205.1 Chloroflexota bacterium | reverse complement strand
CAGATGATAGGCGACAGAATTACCAACGATTCCAGCGCCGATGACGACGACATTGGCTTGATTAGGTAAATCACTCATGTACTACTACTCCTCAACAATTCTTTGCCTTAGTTTCTATGTGGACCACTGCCAATTTCGGGCCTGTTTCGCACCATTAGTTTTTTATTTCGTCCTTACGACGGGTAATGAAATCTAGCAATGCCTCTTCCAAGGCCGGATCTAAAGGTGGTTTTTCATACACCTTGAGAAGTTGTTTGTATTTCTCATTAGCCCGTTGGGCACCGTCCTTCGCGCCGTCAATCACCCATTGTTCGGCCGAGTTGTAGTCAAATAACTCGGCCCGGTAAAATGCCGTCCGAAAATGGTTCATAGTGTGTTCGGTTCCCAGGTGGTGCCCGCCAGGTTCGACGGTGCGTATCGAATCCAAGGCAAAGGCCTCTTCTGAGAGGTCTACCCCTTGCAAATATTTGTGGAACATGCCCAACAGTTCGCAGTCAAGGATAAACTTCTCATAACCGGCCGCCAGGCCATTCTCCAGCCAGCCGGCGGCGTGTAAGATAAAATTGACTCGAGCCATGACGGCTGGCAACATGGCCATAATGGATTCATAACCGGCCTGGACATCGGCGATCTTGGNNAACTGGGCCACCGTACCAGCCACGGTAACTGGCGCCATAGCACCAGAGAGGACGAAGGGCGTGATAATGGTGGCCTGGTTGGCTCGGGCATACACTTTCAACGCCCCCAGCATACGATCGTCGAGTCGACGAGGGCTGCTAATATTGATCAATGACAACAGGGCCGGTTGCTCACGGATCTGTTCGACGCCAAACAAGATTTCGGCCAGGGCAACGCTGTCGGCCGCGTTCTCCGCCGACGTTACCGAACCCATGAAAGGTTTGTCACCATACTTAATATGGCTGAAGATCATATCCAGGTGACGAGTTGTCACGGGTTCGTCCGTCGGTTCAACGATGGTACCACCCGAGTGGTGGATAACAGGGCTCATATGGGCTAACCTGACGAAATTCTGAAAATCTGCCAGTTTCGACTCTCTTCGCCCCCGATCCAGGTCGACGACATAAGGTGGACCATAAACTGGGGCAAAACACATGTGTTGGCCACCAATAACAACCTTGTTGGCCGGGTTGCGGGCCAGTTGGGTGAACTGATTGGGTGCTTTGGTGATGTACTCTTCCACCAGTTCTGGATCGAATCGGACGACGGATGTATCGTCTATCACAGCCCCATGCTGACGAAGTATTGCCAAAGCTTCGTCGTCGTAGAAGGCGATACCTATTTCTGATAGGATACGCAGTGAGGTCTGGTGAATAACTTCTATTGCTTCTTCGTCAACCAGATCATAGACCGGCAAATTGTGCAAAGGCTGGACCATACGAGCAACAGAAGCAGCGTCTGTGCGTGGGATTCGCTCCCTTCGCTTGCCCGACCGTCTACGTCGATCTTCTTGCTTCATCGCTCAATCTCTAACTAGCACAAATTGCACAATGTCCCTCGAAGTGCCAAAGCCCCGTCGCTCAACCTTGAAATCCTCCGCGCCCTCGGCGCCTCTGGGCTGAATCGTAACGGAAACTAGCTTTCCTTCGTCAGGTAATAACCATATTGGGGCCAAATACATCAGCCGGAACGGCCGAGCCAAACATCACCAATTGGATCTCCTCCTGAAAGGTTCCAATATGCCGCTCCATCAGCCGGGCGGCTTTATCGCCATCTTTAGCCTGGAGCGCATCCAGGATTAGCTGGTGCTCGAGTATAACCTCCCGCATATCGCCAATTCTCGAAAGAAAGTAATACCAAAGACGGAGACTAAGGGCGTAATGAGTCACCAAAGTGTCTCTTAGGAATTCATTATCGGCCGCTTCATAGATGATTTCGTGACACGTCTTGTCGATCGTAATCAATGCCTCGTTATTAGCACCTGTTTCGGGTAAATCGCTCAAGGCACTTTTCATGCGTTCCCAATGCTCGTCGGTTCCACGCTCGGCCGCCAGACGAGCAGCCAGGCTTTCTAATGGTAAACGCATTTCAAACAACTGTTGCAAATCCCGGATTCCAATCTCATTCACAAACATGCCACGACGCGGCACAATGACAACCAGTTTCTCTAAAGAAAGCCGTTTCAAAGCCTCCCGAATCGGTGTACGACCAAGCCCTAACTTTTCTTGCAAACCTGCTTCATTAATAACTGAGCCAGGAGGGAGCTTCAAGGAGACGATCTCCTGTTTAATGCATTCGTATGCTTGCTCGCTTAATGAAACCTGATTCAATTTCTACTATTCCTAGGTCCTGATCAACCTAGCTGAGTTACTCAGTCTTTTCATTCTGACCCAAGGTAACTTGCAAGCTTAATGTCTTGCCAGGCGGACAAATTCATACTGATATATCATGGGTATATCTGTGCAGGTCTATTATGACACATGGAGCCCAGTGTGCAAAACAGTTTCGACAAACTCTTGACTTTTTCCCTGATTGCCACTTAGAATCGTATACAATTTGGAAAGGTACCTTTGATTCGGAATGATCTTGCACCAGATCACCCGACAAGTGCCAGGACAGGATAAGTCACCCACTGCATGTGATATGGACAACCAACACCCCTTCCTGAGGGAGTTCCGTTGACAAGTTCAGTCAAACACAAGCGCCACCGCCGCTCCCGACGCCCGCTGGATAAACCGAACGCTGCGCCAGCCGGACTCTTGGGCGGCTGGTATAAGCCTCTGAGTGGCCAGGATATCCGTCGTATCCACCAGGCCTCGTTAGAAGTCCTGGCGCGGATAGGCATTGAAGTGATGCCTTCAGAATGCAGGGAGATCTTCCGCCAGGCTGGAGCGCAAGTCGATGACGAAAATAACCGGGTCTATATTCCAGGCAGCATGATCGAAGATTCCCTGGCCACGGCACAAAACGAGGTCGTCTTGTACGGCCGGGATCCCAAGTATAACCTGAAGCTGGGTGGCACCCGTGTCTATATGGGCACCGGTGGAGCAGCCGTCAACGTCCTTGATCTGCATACTGGCTATGCTCGTGAATCGACCCTGGAAGACGTAGCCCGGATTGCCCGCCTGGTGGATGCCTTAGGCAATATCCACTTCTACCTGCGGCCGTGTGTAGCCCGCGATATCCCCATCAAAAACCTGGATTTGAACACTTATTATGCGGCTATCGCCAACACCACAAAACATGTCTCCGGTAACTGTTTCACCTGCATCTCCCTTCACGAAGTCTTGGAAATGGCGACGATGATCGCCGGAAGTACAGAGAAATTGCGCCGGGAACCGTTTATCTCTTTTGTCACCAGTTGGACAGTTAGCCCTTTACGCTTTGCCCCTGAAACGGTGGAGGTTTTGACCGAGATCGTACGCCAGGAAATGCCGGTTTTCCTTTCATCCGCGCCCCAATCAGGGGCCACCAGCCCGGCTGCATTGGCCGGTTCCCTGGTCCAAATTAACGCCGAGGAACTATCAGGCCTTACTTACTGCCAATTGGTTAAACCGGGAACGCCTGTGATTCTAGGATATGTTCCCTCGGTTTCCGATTTGCGTACGGGCAATTTTACTGGGGGAGCGCCTGAATTCGCCCTCATGCATGCGGCCGTCGCCCAGCTAGGTCAATTCTACAATCTGCCGGTCTACAACTCGTCGGGCCTAACCGATGCCAAGATCCCCGATATTCAAGCTGGATACGAAAAAGCACTGACCGGCCTATCCGCCGCCCTGGCTGGAGCTAATTACATTCATCATTCGGCCGGCATGTTGGAGTCTTTGTTAACCGTTGCTTATGAACAGTTTGTGATCGACGATGATATCAACGGCTCGATCATGCGCATGGTTCGTGGAATTGAGGTCACCGATGAAACCCTATCAGTCGACATCATCGAAGAGGTTTGCCGTGGAGA
>DOXE01000384.1 GCA_003519205.1 Chloroflexota bacterium | reverse complement strand
TACGACATAGGCTTTGCCCAAGCCACTCGTGACCTCGGGTATCCACTGATAGCCAACCCAGGCGACGCCACTAATCAGATAACGAAAAAGAATGGCACCAATACCAGTAAATATCCCGACAAAAAGGGCTGTGCCGATTAATACCAACCCCGACGGCGGCTGCCAGCGATCCAGCAAGGTGCCTAGCCGGCCGGAAAGGAAAAAAGAAGATCTAGTTGTCGTCTTGATTCTTTCCTTCGATTGTTTCATACGGACTGATCGATTTGCCTCCTCCAGGCTTGTGGCCAAGAAACGTCATAAACCTAGTCCGGCAAACANNTCGAGCTTCTTGCCCTTCCCCCTGGCCAGGTAGTCCTGGCTGAAAGTGTATCAATTAGCTGGCGAAGGTAACGGCTAACAGATCTTGGACCAGGCCGATGGGATTGTAGACCGTCGTTTGATCTGACCCGGCGAACAGCAGGCCGACTGCCCGCTGGGAATCCCCATCAACCAGCAACGATCCGGAATCGCCGGGCTGCGACATGGGACCGGAAACGATTTGCTGGTCAAATATCGCATTTCTTCCACCGCCATAGTTGACCGTAACCATCGTGTCCAGGGCAATGATCGATCCGTTGGTCAGACTGGTAGTGCGACCGCTTTTGCGCACGGCCATACCAATGGTGGCCTCTTCTACTCCGGAGACCTCTCCAATCTCCAGAATTTCGTCCAAAATGTCTCGATCATTTAGGGGCCTAGCCACAGCCGCATCCACCAGATTGACCACTTGCTGCACCCGGTAGGCGTAAACCCGGTATTCCGACCCCAGCGTCCGGGCAATAAAGTTGCCAAGACTGGCAAAGGCATTGGCCTGGCCGCAGTCGCCGGGTGGCCCAGGTGTGGTCTCGAATTGAATTGGCTGGTAACGCAACAAGGAGCCAATAGCGTCATTGGCCGCTGTACCGCCGTCGGCACTGCCGGGTTGGAGGATGATATCGCCCTCGGAGGCGCTATTGGAATTGGCCAGGACGTGGTTGTTGCTGAGAATGAGTCGCTCCCCTGAGTTACTGTCGCGAACGACTGCACCCAGGGTACCGGCGGTGACCCGCGGATGACTGACGCTTACCCCCCCTGGTGCCGGCCGGTACTTGCCAGTTCTAGATTGATGAGCGAAGATTTCGCCGGATTCCACAACATCGGTCGGCACCTCCCCAACTTTCTCGGGAACCAACTGATCGCCCGAGAGCGTTTCGGCGGCAACCTTTTGCTTGACGAACACGATCACGCACGGTATGTCGGTTTGTCGGCCACCTACTATTTTGTAGCCCGCGCCCACGGCCACCACATTAGGCTTGCGCATGAGCTCCTGCTTAAATTGATTCTTAGCGGTCTTAGCTTCCTCCATGATATACCTCCTGCGATTTTAATCCCTATCTTCGTAGGTGAAATTCTCTGGAAAGGTAACCGATGACTTCCACCAGGCGGCGGTTGTCTCAGCATCGGCCGTAGCAAAGTCCAGGGGATTCCAGAGTAAGCCCCAATGAAAACAAGCCAGATCGATGGGCAGTGACCAGGCGACATGGCCCAAACGATCATCTGGCGATGTCCGTCCATTAAACGGCATTTCCGTGGCCATTGTGTGAGGAAAATCATCATCTATGATGTCTTCCTCAATCAAGGACTTGAACGTCACCGTCGGCGTAGCAATTCCTCCCCCCCGTCCTTGCAATACACCTCTTGAGCGTTCGAATACGGTCACATCATGCCCGGCTCTGGACATCAAAATGGCGGCCGAGCAACCGGCGATTGATCCGCCCACGATTCCAACCTTCAATGACTTTGACATATTCCCTCCTGTGTTTAGGATTTATTTTGAGTATGCGAACGGCAAATGATCTGGTTTGTGAGTGTTAGGCTTCTGGTTTTACCTCAGAGGTTATGTAATCGATCGTAATTTCTTCTAACGCCTCTAGTAGTCCGGCCGACTCCCAGGCTAACATACCCCCTTTAACGATCTCAATTTGGTACTCGCCATTCATCAGCTTTTGTGCTGCCCGACGACTCCGCCTACCACTTCGGCAAACGAAAACTACACGTTTCTCACCATGAGGCTTCAATTCAAAGTCGCCAGATAGGATCTGCGGCAGAGGAACCAGTTCTGCGCCGGGAATATGCCCTTGACGATACTCCCTTGGCTCGCGCACGTCGACGACCTTTACCGCCTTATCACCACTTTTCACGTCCAACCAAACAGCTTCTGGCTCGACCTCTTGGACCACTGTACTCTTGTACTCGTCTTCAAAGACCTCTATGTATTTAGGATGTAACGGCTTGGGTAAATTCTGGCATTCCTTAAACACTCTAACTGGACATTCGTAGATGCACACGGCTGGGTCCAACTCGTGGTGGAACAGGTGACTGATCGCCGTGTCTTCAAGTAAAAAATTCTGCCGACCCAGCAAGTTGCAGAAGCCGGTTGAATTCATTAATTTGTCCACCTTGTGACCCACGCGTACCAGGAAGACATCACCGCCTCCTTCTCGGTACATGTGCACAATGCCCTCCAATAAATGTATACCGCTGAAATCACAGTGGTTGACGTTGTGCATGCGAATTAGCAGATAACGTTGTTCAGGGTGCATCTCCCGGTGCTGACGGACTGCCTCCTCGACGTGGTTTACAGCTCCAAAGTAAAGGCTGCCTNNGGCGTGCTGGTGCGCATAATATACAAGGCAAAGGAAAGCATGATGCCGATAAAAACAGCAATGGCCAAGTCCAGGAATAGGGTTGCAAACAAGGTCACCAGCATAATAATGGCATCGCCGCGCGCGCCCTGCCAGATCCGGGCTATTTCGGCGCGGTTGATCATGCCGATTGAAACGACGATAAGCACCCCGGCCAAGGCCGTGCGCGGTAAGTAAGCAGCCATTGGGGCCAGGAAGAACATGGAGATGAGTACAAAAACACCCGAGGAGGCGGCCGCTATCGGGCTCCGTCCGCCCGCATTGTANNGCAATATTGGCTAAACCTTGGCCAACAAATTCCTGGTTGCTATCCAATTGTTGGCCTGTTTGGGTGGCAATGGAACGGGATATAGCCATTGTCTCTACTAAGCCAATAATGCCCACGGCAAGCGCACCGGCAAACAAATTCGGGATGGCAGGCAAGTCGAATTGGCTGAAATCTGACAGGGGTGGAAGGCCTTTTGGTAACTCGCCGATAACGACAACACCTTTCTCGTTTAAGCTGAAGGCAAAAACTAACGCTGAAGCCGCAATCATAGCGATGAGCGCCGCCGGTATTTTGGGGTTGATTTTCTTCAAGACAAGGATTATCACGATGGTACCTATGCCCAGCACGGCCGTCTCGCGCTGTACTTCTGGCAGTTCTTTCACCATCTCAATGAGCATTTCAATCAGGCCATGAGCCGATACCTGTATACCAAGCAGCGGAGCTAATTGACGGACGGCAATCAGTACACCGGCACCGGCCGAAAAACCAATCACCACAGAGTGGGACACAAAAGTCAACAACATACCCAGCCGGGCTAATCCCATGATCAGTTGTAAAACACCAGCCATTAAGGCCAGCANNTGGGGTAGAAGGATGACCGCGATCGTTAGCCCGGCGAGCAAATCCGGCCGTAATTGATTGCGATCATAACCTGAAATGATGCGAAGTGGACGCGATAGGTAATTAGGCAGAACCGCTTTAGGCCACCCCAAAACAGCCTGATTACGTAACGCTGTAAACATGCATCAACCACCCGATTTTACAAAGGCACACCAGGATCAGCGATCCGTCAAGAACGCATCCTTGTTCATAAGGATGTTTAGGTTCGGGTAACTATCTCCTCAGCCAATGTACGTCATTCTAGTGACTTTATGACTTTGGAATCGCGACCATTATAGCATTGTTGGTCGACAAAGGAAGGGTAAATGAGAGATGGGTCATGGGGTAATCGGCTACTGGTTTCTGCAATTCACTCCTCAACTGAAAATCGGGGCTCTAAAATTGAAAGGCGACATCCCCCATCACCAAATCCATACACCGTAACCAGAATTTAGTATAATATTCCCAGAAGACGAAATTGCAGCCCCAATGCGGCGCCGGATCGGACATGTAAGCCAGTGTCCGGCCGCGGCCGAACTGTCCCAAGGCTACTAACGGGTCGCCGGTTTCTTTCACCCGTAATAGAACTGGATGATCTTGCCGGGGCAGGGTCTTGTTGTAACCCAATATTGGTGGAAACGAATCGAAGTCAATATCGTTGAAACTATCGCCGCCATACGCCGGCGCGGCCGTAAAACCTTCGGTGCT
>DOXE01000014.1 GCA_003519205.1 Chloroflexota bacterium | reverse complement strand
ATCTCTCCACAATATTGCGGAAGTTTGTTTTCTGTTGACCTATTTTTTCATCATTCTGACCGCGCAAGATATCACATCCTCATCGGGAGATAATTTGATAGAGGGTCATTCCGGGATTGTCGTTTTGCATTATCGCTGTCTTGACGGCTGACAAGTCGAACCCGGCTTCAACGATTTCACGTTTTACTATTTCCGCCTCACCAGAATTGGGAAGAACGATGAATCGCTGGTCGCCAGTCCTGCCAAAGACAACCAAATCTTTGACAAGTTCTTCAGGACCTGGAAACCAGTTTACGTAAACATGCTGATCGAACAGGTGGTANNTGCGGCGATTAGGCTGGCCCCGCTGTCGGCCGATGGTTGTCCTCCAATAGGCAAATCTCCTCGATAAGCTTTCAAAATCGACGGCGCTTGAAGAATTAGCAATATTAAGGGTACCAACCAGATGATTTGCTGAGAAAAAAACCATTGTGCCGGCCGCGGGGGTAGTGCCGCAATAATAAAATTAACCGTGCGCCATACATATCGTCCCAATATGATTCCTACAAGAGGTAGAACCGGCAGAACGTAGCGATCCCAGACTGGAATCGCTAAGAACCAGTGAAATACAAAATAGCTAACAAGAAAGACAAGAAACAGCAAATCCACGGCTGTAAGACGCTTGTGCTCGTCGATAAGTAAAGCCAGGAATAGAGGTAGTGTGAGGATGATTGCAAAAACGAGGACTGGCGAATCTAAAAGATAGCTCCACTGACGTCCCCAGGCCTCCAGGCGAGGCCACAGTTCCCATGACCAGGAAAATCGCAAACCACCAAAGGATGATAATTGCCGGCCGACAAGGCTCAGATGGTTNNAATACCCAGCAACATCACGAATGGCAACAATCCAAGGAGCCAACTCCGCCATTCGTGCCATCTCCATCCATTAAAGACTCCAAGCCCGATCACCAACGGCAAAAAAAGCCATGTTTGGTATTTAGTCATGACAGCTAAGCCAAATACGATGCCTGCGAATAGGCCGGTCAAGAAGATCAAAGGCTGTGAACGATCGGCTGTTTGATGGAATTCCTCCGTTTTGACCTCAGTCGTGGCATCGATTATGTGCCTGTGGCTGGCCACCATCGCCAATACGGTTGCCAGAAGGAAGGTTAGAAGTGGATCAATGAAGGCCGTTGTGCTGAATTGAATCGCCAAGGGGGAGAAGGCAACAAATGCAGCCACCAAGACCACGGTCATCTCATCGCGAAATAGTTTCCAAACGAGGAGTCCGGAGATGGGAATGAGAAGCAAAGAAGCGATGAAGTTAGGCATGCGAGCCGCCCACTCAACAGCCCCGAATAATGGAAAAAATAGTGCCTGTAAATAAAAGAGCAACGGGGGTTTATCGACAACCTGGCTCTGCAGCAGGGGATCACGCCAAACAGCGATAAGTCTTGACCAGGAAGCGAATAATGCCTCATCCGCATGAAAGCTATTGGCAAAAAGGCCATGAAAACGAAGTGCAGCCGCCAAAAGCACCAATACCATTAGCCAGAATTTACTCTGCTTTGACATCAATAGTAAGTATAATCGTCAAACTATGGAAGAAAACAATCAAATCAAAAACCTAATTATCGATATGGACGGGGTCCTCTGGAAGGGTGAAACCCCGATGTCAGGCCTGGTTGAATTCTTCGATACGCTCCGACGAAAACAAAAAGGCTTCGTGTTGGCAACAAATAACGCCACAAAAACAACCGATCAGTATGTTGAAAAACTGGCCAATTTTGGTGTTGAAATCCCAATTTTCCAGGTACTAACATCTTCTGAGGCGACAGCTCAATTTATTCGAAGGCAATATCCGGCAAGAAAAAAAGCCTATATCGTGGGTGAGATCGGGCTGCAGAAAGCGATGCACGACCAAGGTTTTGATCTATTGGAGGCTGATGGCTTTGTCGGCGCCGGCGCCAGGGCGGATTTCGTCGTGGTTGGTATGACCCGCCATGTTTGTTATCAGCATTTGGCCAGTGCGTCCTATCTCATCAATCATGGGGCCATGTTTATCGGCACCAACCCGGATATAACATTGCCAACCGAAGTCGGACCTTTGCCTGGTGCAGGATCAATATTGGCGTTTATAGAAACCGCCACTAATGTAACTCCCTTTATCGTAGGCAAACCCAACGAACCTATGTTTAAAGAAGCTCTTCGCCGGCTAGATGGCAACCCAGCTGATACTGTGATGGTTGGCGACCGCTTGAACACAGATATCGTCGGTGGTCATAGAGCTGGTTTACGAACCATATTGGTTCTGACAGGTATCTCGAAAGAGGAAGAATTAGCCAATGTAGACGTACAACCAGATTGGGTATTTCAAAATTTAATTCACCTAGCTGCATACTTGGAGAATAGCAAATAGATCTGGCACATGAAGAAACTCCAGAATATCTTCGATCTGGATAAGAGTGATTTGAAACAACTGTTGGTAGAACTGGGCCAACCATCCTATCGGGCAAGCCAGGTTTGGCACTGGATTTACGATCAAAATGCAATCGATTTCAACGCCATGACCAACCTACCCAAGGAGCTCAGGCAAGAACTATCAGATTATCTACTATTTAGTCCTTGGGATCCAGAGGCAGAACAGTACTCGAAAGATAACCAAACTAAAAAAGTCTTGTTCAAGCTGGCCGACGACAACTTCATCGAGACAGTGCTGATGCGTTACCAGAAAAGGAGAACCTTGTGCATTAGCACCCAGGCAGGATGTGCCATGGGTTGTGTCTTTTGTGCCACTGGTCAAATGGGTTTTTTTCGGAATCTGACAGTAGGCGAGATAGTCCAGCAAGTCATGTTCTTCGCCAGGGAGCTTTCAATCCAGGGAGAACGGGTTACAAACATCGTCATGATGGGCATGGGAGAGCCACTGCACAATTATGAGAATACACTTTCCGCGCTGGATATTCTAACCGATGAGGAAGGTTTCAATCTCAGTGCTCGAAAAATCACGATTTCAACGGTAGGATTGGTACCGGCCATACGTCGTTATGCCGAAGAAGGCCGGCAGACGCCTCTGGCCGTATCATTACATGCAGCCACAGATAAGGAAAGGAACGAGCTCATACCAATCAGCCGGCGTTGGTCCTTAGCGGAATTAATTGATGCCTGTCATTATTACGTTACCAAGACCGGCCGGCGCATCACCTTCGAGTGGGCATTAATTGAGGGGAAAAACGACTCCCAAAACCAGGCCCGTTTGTTGGGCCAACTCGTGAAAGGCCTGTTGTGTCATGTTAACTTGATACCTTTGAACCCTACGAATGGCTATGGTGGGAGGCCCACATCACGAGTA
>DOXE01000441.1 GCA_003519205.1 Chloroflexota bacterium | reverse complement strand
TCGGCCACGACCAACAGGATGAGAAGCGCAGCCATCAACCCCTGACCGAGCCCCGAAATCCGCCGTTCGGCCAGATAGCTCCACAACAAAGCACCGCCCAAGAGCAAGAAGATCAGGCCGAAGACATAGCCGTTGATTTGGTGCCAGAGGCGGCCGCTGGTTTCAGTGGGGTGAACGGCCATGAAAGCAGCTCCGTTGGCCGCAATGGCGGCTATGCCAGCCACCAAAACTAGGGCCATGGTCCAGCGCAGCANNAGTCGAAATGGGGGTAAAAGATCGAAGAAGAGCTTATAAAGCCCACCATATCGTCCTAATGCCAGCCACAGGCCAAAGAAGATGAGGATCAGGTAAAACCAGGTCAACCGGGTGGGTCTTCTGAGGGCCAGAACCAGGCCCAGCAGCGCCAAGAGGCCGGCGTAATAGGTTAATTCTTGAAATGTGGGCACACTCCAATACCCGATGCGGGTTGGTTCACCAAAGAACTCAGGAATGAGCAGGGTGGCCAGGTGGGCCGGCGGCAGCGAATATTCGGTGGCAAATTCGAAGTCGGCCGTGGCCACTCGNNGCGAAGGCAGCCAGGATCAGCCCGGCATATAGGAAGGAGGGCAGATGGCCGGAGAGGATGGCCAGGCCCAGGGGTACTCCAGCCATGACGGCCGACCACCAGGTACCTTTCCTAACGCTCCATCCCAGGGCTAAAACGAGCCAGGGTATCCAGGCATACATGGCGTAGACAGTGGTGTGCCCGGCCCAAAGGCGGCCGGCCAGCAGACCGCTGAAGGCGAAGGCGATGCCAGACAGGAGAGCGGGCAGCCAGTCGCCGCCCATNNACCGGCAAGACCAGGGTCAACCAGGCCGGGGGATAAAATGCGCTGGCTTGAGGATCTGCCAGAAGGGGAAATCCGCTGAAAATATTAGGCGTCCAAGTCGGCAACCGGCCGCTCAACAATCCATCGCGAACGAAACGGTGCAGGAGGTAATAATAGCCACGCAGGTCGTGGCCTCCCAGGGCCTCTCCAGGAGTAGGAAACAAGGTCCGATTGAGGAAGATGAAGGCTAGAAGCAGAAAGAAAAGCGCAGCCGCAAGGGTCTTGTGGCTTTTGATTCGCTCGATCCAGGTAGACATATTCTGGAATGGTATCGAATTAGGCGAAACATGGAAAGTTCCAGAGCTTCGGAAGCGCCGGCTGGCGAGGACACTTGTAATGGCTTGAGCAAGGGGCCGATTTAGGCGCAGGGGCCAGATCACGACCTCGCGGGAAGAACTTCATGAGCGACGTTAGCCCCCGGTAGTCCAGAGAAACCAATGTATTAATCACGCTTTCACGGTATCCGTGAAAGCGTATAATATTATCTTGTGATTATCTCTTTTGGCGACGATGCAGCGGCCGATCTTAATCACGGCCGACATACAAGCCGCAGACGTCGATTTCCGCACGATATTATCATTAGAGCTTTGCGAAAGTTAGATATGCTTAATAGCGCATACGAATTAATTGATTTACGAGCGCCACCAGGGAACCGGCTAGAAGCTTTGAAAGGAGATTGGGCCGGATTTCACAGCATACGTGTAAACGAACAGTGGTGCATCATCTTTCGATGGGAAGAAAATAATGCCCATGATGTTCGATTGATTGATTATCACTAAATGAGATGACCTATGATTCCTGAAAATCGAGTCCCTACACATCCCGGCGAGATCCTGCTAGAAGAATTTCTAAAGCCTCTTGATTTATCTCAAGTGGCTTTAGCAGAGCATTTGGGTATCCCAACACAACGTGTCAACGAGATCGTACGTGGTAAGCGGGGCATAACACCTGAAACTGCGTGGCTTTTCTCACAGGCATTTGGCACGACGCCCCAGTTTTGGCTGAATCTACAGATGCAATATGATTTAGCGCTGAATAAGCCGCAGCGTCAANNTTCCCCGATATTAAGTTGAACTTCCACCAAGGGGCTGTTTTTCACAAATGATTCCAGCTCGTTCTGCCTGCCCCATTTTTGAATGATGTTGGCCAGGACCTTCCTTCTCTGGGCTTCATCTAGGATCGGAGTAGCTGTGGCAGGAATGTCAGCTTGAATGCTTTGCTTAAGGTGAAGGGTGAACTCAGGATTGGCCACCAAATTGGCGTACCAATCTCTCCTACCCGGCATCCCACTGATATAAATATCTTGGTCCAGGTAGTGGAAGGCTATTTCAATCCTATGTGATTGGCCAGTCATTCTACCGGTTGTGGTGATATCGATCAGTGAATCAGTCTGCAGAGCCCGTTCAATTTCTTCCTTCATGTAACACCTCCATATCCTAATCAGTTCATCCATCCAGCAGCCGGTGCCAGCACCAAATTATTGGTACGCCGCACTCGACGAACTGCGGCCGTATTTTGCACCGGCAAAGCTTGAACTTCAGTCTCAATCCGCGATGCAACTTTGCCGACGTGATTCAGTTCGGTCGATTGTTCTATAAAGGATCTAGTAGAACTCTTCTATGCCGTATCCGAATTGTTTGTCTTGTTCCGTCATCTGGATGAAATGCTTGAGCCGTTTCTCGAACTCGCCCGGCCGTTTTCTGGCCGAGTCGATGAAGGCGATGCGGATGCGCTGGTACGGCCCGGAATATCGTTGGAAGTTCTCCCAGGCCTGTGTGTTGGCCTGGAGAACGGCCATAACGTCCAGAGGAAACTCATACTCCTCGGGGGCCACATCGCCAATGGACGCGAGCACGTCGGGCATGACTTTGCCCTGTTCGATCAGCCTCTTAAGCCTTTCTTTATTGGTTTGCGAGTAGCCGCTCCGTGGATTTCTCGGCGTAAAGCGTTGGGCGAACCGCTCCTGGTCGATACCCTTTCTAACACTGTCGATCCAACCGAAACAGAGCGCTTCTTCGACGGCATGACTGTACGGGATACTTGGGGTACCCGTGTGTTTCCGGTAGGATACCAGCCAGATTTCGTCCGCGGTTTGATAATTCTCTTTCAACCATTTACGCCAATCATCGCGATTGGCAACGTATAATGTGTTGGTGATATCCATGGTTCGGTCAACGATCCTAAATAAGCCGAAGATAATCCCCCAAACCTGGGTAGGATTCACAATCCTGCAATAATCATTATCGGTCTTTGGGATACTCCTGGCAAGAGCCGGGCTTCATGTTCGTGTTGGTGAGCAGGCGGTATTGCTTTTTGGGGGGACAGGGCGCGGCCGGTTTCACCCAGATGCCAGGCAGCTTGACCTACGCAAAGTCACTCGATCATGGCAAAGCAGGCTCAAGCTAGTCGTGGGGCGATGGTTGAATTGCCGGAAGATGGTCCCGGTCGTGCCGTGGAGATTGGGTAATAGCTCGCTTTTTGGTTATCAAAATGATTTTTTTGACTTAAGAACTCTCCTTAGTTGAATGCAGGGATGATGACAGATATGAGCATGCCTTTTTCTTCATCAGCCAGCTGCCTTAAACTGGCGTTCAGTGGCGGCAGAAGCGTTTCTTAGTGCATATTATCGTTCGAGTAGAGGCCAATGGCTTTTAACCTTTCTTCACTTTGGCTTCTGCTCTCTCCAAGTTTTCCTTTACTCTAAACGTTACAATCCGGCTGACCAACTCATAAGGAATGGGCTTTTCCAGCGGAAACTTGACCGAGCCTTTTGCTCCGTCATAAGCAGATAGCTCATCTTTGAACTGCTCAATACCTGAAGGTGCAGGGTAAAATCCAATATGCCTTTTGTAACCGGCAAAATGCACCAAATTGCCCTTCAGGGTAAAGGTTGGTATGCCATAGTTGATGGTCTCTTCCGCTTCGGGTGCAGCTTTTCCGATTGTTGCCCTTAGCTCTTCCAAAATCACTTGAACGTCTTCCGGAAAACCAGCGATATATTCATCAATGTTTTTTGGAGTGTTCTTATCAGTTGTCATAATGCGTCCACTTTTTTGGGGAATCCCATTCCAGACGAGCTCCCGTGGAGCATCGAAAACGCGAGTAATGGTCAATTGTTTTTCATTTTTTGTCATATTATTTCCTTGTAGCCGCGAGTTCGACCAAGCGCTCCCATGTCTCACGTGCGCCCGTTTCCATACCTGATTCAATTGTACCGTCAAGATCCTCGATCATGTTATAAACGGATGTCATCGTCATTTTTATATTACCATCTTCTGTTTCTTCATATATTGCTGTTTCCGTACTCTGGTGTCCGGGTCCGATGGGGTCAAAGTGGTTACAAATTCATCAGCAAGACATGATTTTTGTCACTTGATAGTCCGATCCTAAGCTCGATACTTTTAGGAGGGGGGGGATCTATTTGCGGAAACTGGTGCCTGAGTTTTTAACAGTAAATGTTTGAATAACAAGAGGGGACATGATGACCAAAGCAACAAGTAAGATGTCATCCATAGGAACTGTACGTACATTTCTTAAAGAAGGGACTTGATCGGAAACAATTATGAGCGTCGTTGACGGTTCATTCGGTCACCCGATGAAACTCGAGGAGGAGGCTGCCGCGGGCGCTGAAGCATACTGCCGTTTTGGCTCGGGACCGCAGGCTGAAGCTACGGCAATTATGGTTTCAGAAAGGTTGGTGGAAACCTTTCGGGATCGTACCAAAAATGAANNGGGAAGATAGGACCAGGAGCCTGCTTCCGTCTGGCTGCTGGATATGCCCAGGATGCATTCAATGTAATTAATGCCGCTCTTCCTGAAGAACCCGTCGAAGCGCCCTCCCCGCCGGTAAGCTGCGCGTCAGTGCTGGCAAAGAAGATGGGCGCATCCGAGATGCATGTCGTAATGGCATCTGGATTTGCGGGCGGTATCAGCTTAAGCGGCGGTGCCTGCGGGGCATTGGCGGCCGCGATATGGCTCACGGCCATGGACGGCCGCGAAGAAGGGGCCAGTAAGATAGGCTATTTCAACAACCCCGCATACTCGGCCGTAATTGATAGATTTGTGGAAAGTACGGACTGTGAATTCGAGTGTTGCGAAATCGTCGGCCGGAAGTTTGAGAGTATTGACGATCATGCCGCATATTTGCGCGAAGGCGGCTGCTCGGAAGTCATCGAAGCATTAGCTACTCAATAATCTGCGATGTCTTTGTTTATCTTCAATCTTCGTTTGAGTGAGATACGGTGAGTAGTAAAGCGCCAATAAGAAGAGTTACAAGGACGAAGGAAGAAGCCAAGGCCAGCTACGATACGATGAGCAAGTGGTATGATTTGCTTACTGGGCTTTCCGAGAAAAAGTACAAGGAAATGGGGTTGTATCAGCTGAATGTCAGAGAGAGGGAGACGGTACTTGAGATCGGCTTTGGCACTGGGCAATGCATAAAGGCTTTGGCTCAATCGGTGGGCAACTCAGGAATGGTCTATGGAATTGATCTCTCGGAGGGGATGTTCAATGTCGCTCAAGCAAGGGTTAGCAAAGCAGGATTGTCAGGAAGCGTAGAATTGAAATGTGGTGATGCTACGAAACTTCCATTTGATGACAACTTTTTCAACGCTATCTACATGAGTTTCACCCTCGAACTGTTCGATACACCGGAAATCCCGGTTGTGCTGAAAGAGTGTCAAAGAGTTCTTCGATCTGACGGTCGCATATGTATCGTAGCCATGTCAAAAAAGGAAAAGAGTGGTTCGGTGGTCAGGCTCTATGAATGGGCCCACGATAAGTTCACGAAATATGTGGATTGTCGCCCCATTTATGTTCAAAAAGCACTTGAAGATGCTGGCTTTCAGACCGAAAGTGTGACAGAAATGTCTATGTTCAAATTGCCAGTCGATATCGTTTTGGCAAAGAAAATATAGGTGAGAGATAGGAGCCGGGTTTTCTTGTTCGGCAACCTAATACGGCGTTTAGTTGACGATGTGCTTATGCAATCGCCTTTGACGAATGTAATCGGTTAACCCCCAAATATTGAAGCCAGCTCCGAAACATTTTTCTCATAAAGGAAGGAATACCAGTAGTTTGGTTGCCAGCAAGCTAGACATTACTTATTGAGCACAATTAATGGTTTTGGTCTGCCATCTCCCACCAGATGAAGGTTGCGGCCATTCCGGCGAGGGCTGTAACTATTACAATCAGGTAACTGATATTTCCCNNTGATCGGCGTGATGCTGGCGATGGCGAGGCCGGCCGTTAGCGCCACTGTGATCCCGCCTTGCAAAATCACCTGCCCCGGCACTTGGGGCAAGGCAACCGCCAGGCCAATAACCAGTCCAACCAGAGTTATCATCACGATTAAGGCGGCC
>DOXE01000146.1 GCA_003519205.1 Chloroflexota bacterium | reverse complement strand
CTTTGTGATGAAGGAACCATATGGGCCAGTGGCTTGCATCATTCCATTTAACTATCCCCTACTGCTGATGATCTGGAAGGTGGCACCGGCTCTTGCTGCTGGCAACACGGTTATTATAAAACCTGCCGAGCAGACACCCCTAGCAACCTTGTTATTGGCCGAAATCGCCTTCGACCACTTTCCGCCAGGTGTTCTGAATGTGGTAACCGGTGGAGCGGAAGCTGGGGAAGCGCTGGTCAGGCATCCCGATGTGCCGGTCATCGCCTTTACGGGATCGGTTAAGGTGGGCAAACAAATAGCCCTTATGGCGGCCGATCATTTGAAACGCACTCACCTCGAGCTAGGTGGAAAGGATGCATTTGTCATCGCTCCGGACGCCGATATCGAAATGGCGGTTGAAGCAGTGGCTTATGCCGCATTAATAAACGCCGGTCAAGTTTGTACATCGACTGAGCGAGTGTATGTGTCCGACCACAAGCTATCAACGTTTGCGGAGGCGATGGCTGAATTTGCATCTGGATTGAAACTTGGTCCTGGACTAGATAGCAACACCGATATTGGTCCAATGGCTGATGAAAAGTATCGTTCCAAGGTTGAGGACCATGTCGCGGACGCTATCGATCGTGGAGCCCGTGTACTTTGTGGCGGAGGCCGACCGGCAGAATTCGATCGCGGTTTTTATTACCAACCGACCGTGCTAATCGACGTGAATCACAATATGATGTGTATGCGTGAAGAAACTTTTGGACCGACGATTCCGATAATGGGTTACCGGAGTTTCGGGGAGGCGATAAGCCTGGTTAACGATAGTGATTACGGCCTTGGAGCTTGCTTGCGAACCAATGATGCGAAGCTGGCTAAACGCTTCTTCGAGGAGGTCCAGGCCGGTACGATTTGGATCAACGATCCACTCACGGACAATTATGGTGGTCCTTTCGGCGGCATGAAATTAAGTGGGAATGCTCGTGAGTTAGGTGAAGAAGGGCTGGAAAGCTTTTTGGAAACGAAACACGTCCATTGGGATTTCGACGACCAACCCAAAGATTTCTGGTTCCCGTATGGAAGTTAGGCATTACCAATTAACGAAATGGTATGCCGATCATCGCCGAACCACGCAATAACTCATCGCAATCAGCTGGCAGTTTTCAAATGAGACCTACCAATAAAAGCTAAACGCTTATTAAATGGAAGAATAATCCAAATGATTCAGGAAAATAAAGACCCAGCCCATCAAGAACTGATCGATGAATTAATCCAAAATAGGGAAGAAATCAAGCTAGGCGGAGGTCAGAAACGGATCGATGCCCAGCGTGCAAAAGGCAAGCAGACTGCCCGCGAACGTATCGTGCAGCTTTTGGACAAAGGTAGCTTCCGCGAGATCGACGCCTATTGGACACACCGTCATACCGATTTTGGTATGGATAAGAAGCGCTACAAGGGCGATGCCGCGGTGATCGGATATGGCAAGATCGATGGCCGGATGGTGTGCGTCTATTCGCAGGATTTCACGGTATTGGGCGGCTCTTTTTCTGAGGTGCAAGGCCAAAAGGTTGCCAAAATTTTAGACCTGGCAATGGATTCAGGTGTGCCGGTGATCGGTATAATGGACTCGGTTGGCGCCCGCATCCAAGAAGGCGTTTACAGCCTGGCTGCTTATTCCGAACTGTTCTGGCGCAATACCCAGGCCAGCGGCGTTGTGCCTCAAATAAGTGTCATGGTGGGACCTTGCGCCGGGGGATCGGTATATTCACCGGGATTGACTGACTTCATCATCATGACCAGGGGTACCAGCCATATGTTTATAACCGGCCCAAAGGTGATCGAGACTGTGACCCGCGAGCAGGTTGATCTAAACGCTTTGGGTGGGGCGATCGTACATAACAGCGTCAGTGGTGTGGCCCATTTTGCGGCCGAAGATGAAGCCGATGCGATGGCGATCACCCGCAAACTGCTCGGCTACTTGCCCTCCAACAATACCTCTCCACCCCCTTCAGTAGCGCCGACTGATGACCCTTGGCGGGCTGAAGAGCGGTTAAACACCCTGATACCGACTGACCCGAGTGAATCCTACGATATCAATGAAGTAATTGAACTGATCTTTGATAAAGGCAGTTTCTTTCCGGTGCATGCCTATTTTGCACCGAATGTAACGGTTGGTTTTGCTCGTTTGCACGGACAAACGATTGCCGTGATA
The DNA here is from genome assembly GCA_003519205.1 of Chloroflexota bacterium. Lineage (GTDB taxonomy): Bacteria > Chloroflexota > Anaerolineae > Promineifilales > Promineifilaceae > UBA11865. Next base: position 1,605 of record DOXE01000146.1, on the reverse strand, counting down.
GCCAATCAGCCATTACACAAAGCCGGCGTGATTGATATTGACGCATCTGACAAGATCGCCCGTTTTATTCGTTTTAGTGATGCTTTCAATATCCCGCTGATCTCTTTGATCGATACGCCCGGATTCATGCCCGGCGTCAACCAGGAGCATGGCGGTATTATCCGCCACGGGGCTAANNTATGCCAAGCAGTTGAAAAAGGAAGAGAATCCGGAAGAAGCCAAAGCCGAGATCGTGGCTGAATTTCGTGAAAAATTCTCCAAACCTTACAATGTGGCGGCCAGTGGGCATATCGATGAAGTGCTCGTTCCGGCCGAGACACGCTCAAATTTGATCGCCGCCCTGGAATTGTTGCGTGACAAAAAGGTCAGTGTACGACAAAAGAAACACGGTAACATACCGTTGTAAGGGATTAAATTATGAGCAGTGATCTGATCAATGGCTTACGCCTCAGTGTCATTGGCATGAGCGTCACATTTCTTGCATTGGGCTTGTTGATCCTGGTGATGGTATTGTTGTTACGCTTTTTTCCGGAGAAAAGCGTAATCGAGCAAATGGATCTGGAAACGAGTCCAACTGAGGCTGAAGATGTTGACGAACAACGCCTGGAGGAAATGGCCGTTGCTTTAGCAGTAGGTNNGCTAGAACGCAGCGGTGCGTTAGAATACCAGGATCCCTCTCTCGGTAAATTACTGGAACAAAAATGAGTCTCCGGAGAAATCCACAGATGACCCAGCCATTGATCTCTGGTTAGTGTGCTCCTTAATGAATCACCGTGAGCTTTATACAGTGGACTCAATAATTGTTCACTATTGAAAGGATTTATAATGAGCAAACGGGTAACCGTGATCGTTGAAGGGCGTGAATATATTATCGAAGTCGGAGACCTAAGAGAATCTCCGATCAAAGCGGTCGTGAATCAAAAAACTTATCACGTGGAGGTGCCGCAGCAAAACACTCTATCATCCGGACAGGATGCACCTGCTCCAATTGCTAAGAAGACTGCTCCTAACATGCCGGCAGCCGCGCGCTCGGCAATTACAGCGCCGATACCTGGTAACATTGTGGAGGTCAAAGTCAAGGCAGGTGACAGTGTGAACCCTGGAGATGTGGTCTGTGTGCTGGAAGCGATGAAGATGAAAAATATGATCCACACCAACCTCGCTGGGGTGATCGCCTCTGTGGATGTCGTCGCCGGTCAAGCCGTTGACTATGGCACGGTTTTAGTAACCTTAGAGTAAGTTCCGATGAGTTTCAATGACCTATTCAGCTTCCTGGTTGAATCGCTCTCCCTGCTCACCTGGCAAAACCTGGTGATGATTGGCGTTGGGTCGCTATTGATCTACNNGAGGCCGGTGTGGCTAACGAATTATTCCCGTTACTTATTTTTATTGGAATTGGCGCGATGATCGATTTTGGCCCATTGCTGGAGAACCCAAAAATGGCCTTGTTAGGTGCGGCCGGGCAATTAGGTATTTATGTCACCCTGATGCTGGCCTTGTTGCTAAATTTCCCGATGAACGAGGCTGCTTCGATTGGCATTATCGGTGCGGTTGACGGTCCGACTGCCATATATGTCACCAACAAGCTGGCTCCTGAGCTACTTG
>DOXE01000305.1 GCA_003519205.1 Chloroflexota bacterium | reverse complement strand
GATCGATAAGTAAAAGTAAGCTGATCAGCAGGCTAAGTCCACCTAATATGACACCCCACCAGGGGCTAATCGCTGGTAACAATGGCCAATCATTGGCTGGGGCGTAAACCTGGTTTGAGAGTTCGTAACCAGTTTGTGGGTATACACCCTGCTGCCACACGGCTGACTCTACAAAGCGCCAGTTCACCACGCTAGTGTCTTGTACATCCAATAATTCATAGAAACCATCGATACTGGAAAGCTTGAGCTTTCCAACATCGTCTGAATGATCAATCCATCCGACTAAACATCCTTCCCCAAGGATGGGATCGAAGACTAATCCCACCTGCCAGGGCATCACAAAAGCAGCAGAATGGACGATGACATCGTCGGCTGAGTAAAACACGCCCAAATTTGGGTGCGTGTGAAACCATCCGACGATGTCCAAATCGGGATAGTGATCTGCCCGATCCTGGTGTAATTGAGCCCAAGCGTCTGCGGTGAAGGTGAAATGGACTGGGCCGTGATCGCCAGTTTTAACGGGTAGTACTGCTTCGACTTTCACCAGGAACGTATCATCTTCCTGGATAAATTGCCCCATGAGCACGCCACCTAATTCGCGACTCATATCGCCCATGCTGTGACCCTCAACCTGCTTTAGAGCAACCTGACTTATTGTCACTTGTACCTGATCATGCGGTGGTTGTCGTCCGTGTAGCGTTACCGTGATGGAATCATCTATCGAAGGCTCACCCACCGTATCGAGTTGGGTATCGTTTGTGGAGGGTGGGGTGGCTTGAGCGAAGGGCTTCTCTGCTTCTGAAGACTCTGGTTGATCAGAGAATGTTGATGCCGAGGTCATCAGGTTCCTCATCAATCATGATGACGATCTCATCTTCCAGAGATCTACCCTTCAACGGCCGGCTATCGACCGGAAAAGTACGTTTATTGCGCAGGGCCCAGGCTGCTGCCTTGGAGTTCATCGGATCTTTCGGTCCGAGGTTCTTATATTGAACCATCTCGCCCAAGGTTAAGAGAAGTTCATCGAGGGTCTTGGCCGGCCACCAGGCGCCAATACATACTGCACCGGTACTATGAATATTGGGGTGAAAGATAGGTGTCATCCACTTTAATTGTGGCTGCTTCAGCGGATATTCTGCGTGCAGGTAAATGTTGACTTCGTGCTCTTCGCGATAAACAGGTCTGCCACCGGGCGAAAGCCGTTCGATTCCCCGGCAGGTAAACCGGACCAGATATTTCTCTGGTGGATCACCGTCGGTATGCAGGATATGAATCAATTCACTGCGATTTACCAACTCCCGTATTCGCTTGTAATCATTGCGAAGCCTGGTTTCCCGAATGTCGAATGACATGAATTTCCTCTGAATAGTGCGCCATAGGAGGACTGGTCGATCTAGCCATCCACTTATTCCTCCTTTGCCAATCCAAGCCCGGAAAAAGAACAAACAACACCAGGTTGGATATTGTTCTCGAAATCTACCCGGCCGTCACTTCTGGGAAAAGGCTGAGGATATCATCCTCTGATACGCCTGCATCAGCCAGTGATTCACCATCAGCCAATCGTTTACCAGACGCCCGATGATCAAGGCGATAAGTGATAGGATTTGCACCTTGAGTTGTAGGTAAACCCATTTTGCTAACCAATGCGGGAATCAGCCGGCGCATTGGAACATCTTCCGGCAATTCTACCGGGGTTTTCTTTGAACCAGTGGGATCGTAAATTATGACCTTAATGCTAGCCATGCTTTCTAAGCCTCCATGTTACTACTTCAAAAAGATTCAATAGGTAATACGTTGATGCGTTACTCTAGGTTGCAATTCGTGACCGGGAGTTACGACGGCCACTCGATAAGTAATTCCTTATTGCTTGCAAGCGTTAATCGAACTTCAGGAAACTACCCTTATCCCCGGTTAGTTCAAGATATGTACGTTTATTGCCATTTCGGGCACGCACGATTCCTAAAGGTGGGACATCAAACTCAGCCAAGGTCCGGTTTAAGTATTCTTCTGATCCATCAATCCGATGAGTCAATCGCATTTCCCGCCTGTCACCACAATTGGGACAGGCAAATGCGCTTTCGTATAAGCGCGCCATCCGTTTAAAAATGTCTGATTTTTGGCCGCAACTTGGGCATTCTAATGCGACCACTAATTCGTGGTCGAATTCTAACACAGTTTCCGACCCCAGGCTGTCTTGAGCGATCTCCAGAAGCTGTTTCAGCGTGGTTGTTCTAGATAAGACCTGCGGCAACTCCACAATAGACTCCATCGGCGAGTGGCTATAGCAACCTTCTTTAATCGGATACTCTGTCAGATAAATGTCATTGGTTAATCCATTGATCATCAGGGCTTTGCCCGGTTGCACCTCCATATCGTGGATCAGCTTCAACGCTTCTTGTGTTTGAAAAGCGGCGACGATTGAGGCACTTGTTGGTGTCGTGGGTACTTTCCCTTGAAGGATATTTTCGCGGGCTAACAAAGGGCATGAGTAGCGTAGGTTTATCACCTGGTAGTCCAAATCGGTGAGGGTACATTCATAACAAGCACCATGCCCCGGCCAGAAAACGCGTACGATTCCCATTAACTCCTGAATAGCACCGTCCACCCAGGGCCTTCGTACAGCCCAACTAAAGCGGTTGATAGATAACCTGGCCTCGCGATTGTCCAGGCACCCAATGATGGCATCTACGTGCCGGAAAACACCCAGGCCCATTTCATAGTTGATGTCGCCGTGCCAGGCTTTGACACCGACGTCTGGGTTAAGTGATTTTACAGCTTCTGCGGCTACTTCTGCTTTGGACCGCCCGCGATCTGTTTCCCGGAAAAGAACAGATCGACTAAGATTACTGTCTTCAATCGTATCAAAATCGACGATCAGGAGCTGGCCAACACCCATAAGGGCCAGGTTTTTAAGCACTTCATTTCCAAGAGCGCCAGCACCGATGACTAATACCGTGGCCTCGCGAACAACTTCCTGACGCCACCAACTGATATAGCCGAAGGTATGGTACCGATCGCTCTCGGGATCAGTGATGACCAATGTTTCTGTCATTATTTGTCCTCAAAAATTGCTGTTTGAGAAAGTTACTCTTAAGCAGGTCTAAAGACATCGATTGCCTGTAACTTTAAAACTACACCTGAATCGTAAGCAGGGGATTTACCTGGAAGTGATCACCGGCCGCGGAGACGACTGCCCGGTGCAGAGATGAAATTCTGCGTGGCAACCAGCGAACCCTCTGGGTTATGGGCGATGCCGATGCCCACATGGGTCCAAATGGGATTGAGCAAATTACCTCGATGATTAGTCAGGCTACGTGGTTGGTTCATAAACGCAGTGTGGATATCCGTTACAGCTCTCGACGTCCCGGCCGCTTCACCATAAAAAACCCCGATATTCTCGCCGCACGCTACATAGCGGATACGTTGGTTGTTTATCCTTTGAGCCGCAGTAACGCCTTCAGGTGTGGCATGGGCCACATATTGCCGCCGGAGCATATCGGCCGAATGTCCTCGGGCTGCAGCCGCAAGACTGGCATGCCAGCGTAGCCGAGCGGTACCCAACCACCGAGGAAGATGTTCTTCTCGGGAGCGATTGAGGAGGTCAAACATTAATTGTTCCAATTGTTGGAGATCGACAGTTGTCGTAGTTATGGGAGCTTCAGGTGCTAAATCATCCATCGTGATGGTGATGATGTCATTCGAGCTAGCCACAACTGGTTGTCCGATATCTATGTCATCAGATGTTATTGTGATCACTTCGGGCATAGGTGGACGATCCTTCGCCAATTGGTGGGCGCGAGCGATATCCTCTTCTGTAAGCTGGAGCCAATCTCCACTCATGATTCGTTGCTATTATTATGTGCAAATAATACCTGGCCTATGACTGACGGCCGGTTCACGAGGCATCTTCTGGTGGATCCAGTTGCCGGTAGAAGGGCAACGTAAAATGAGTTCTGTCAGCATTTAAAGTTATTGACTTTCGCTCGACCTCGCTACCTTCCTCTCGAGGCCAGGTTACATCTACGTCATAAGTTAATCCCGATTCTACTCGCACAGGCAGCTCGCAAATGAATTTGCCCTCACGGTCGGTTGTACCAGCTACGTAGCTTTTAACACCTTTACATGTGATTCGCACTTGTAAACCATAAAGTCCAGGTCCGTCAGGATACCGCTGAACCAGTACCCGTAGCTTGGTCGTGGTTAGCTCTTCTTGCCCAAACATCTGTCTTAGAGCGACCGTGAATCCCTGGCGTGACCCGGTGCTTGGAGCCTGGCTCGGCATAACCACACCCGAACTTGGAATCGGGCTCGGTGGGGTAGCCGTCTCAGGTGCTACCTGGTCGGGACTTATGGTGATCGATGGCATACGAACAGGTTCAGTAGATTCCACTGCCTCTCCTGGTAATTCTTCTTCAGTGATGACAAGTGGGTCGCCTACACTAATTAAAGGTGCATGTTCTAGATCTTCTTGGTCGATCTCTAACGTATCGCGAGCTATTTCAGGATAAGATTCTGGAACTGGCGGACGGTAATGTGGGGGTAATGGTGCGGCCGGTAAGTCCGTCATTTCCAAATCGTCAAGAGAGACAGCNNTTATCCCTTTCAGTAGCGCTACGCTGAATTTGCCGGCGAATGAATTGGCCCGAACGCTTCAGCACCTGTCCGGCTGGGCTATAGCTGGTAGGTGGCGATGCCGGATCTAGCTGATAGAACGGGTAGCCACTACGCCAGGCATATGCAGACACGATCATCGATAGCCATGGAATCGATTCTTGCTCTTCTGTAACGGGTAACTGTGTCAGGACCATCACTTCTTCATTATCCGACAATCCTGTATCAGCCATCAGATCAAAAAACGCAACTCTTTCCCCGGCTTCGTTATCCAGAAGACGGTAAAAGTCATCCAGACTCGCTTCGTCAACCACGTTGCTAGACCTTAAGAGCGCTTTCGCTCTTGAATTCGTAAATACCGGCACTTGCTCCTCATCTGGTTTCGATTCTTCAGCCAGCCAATGAACGAGTCTGATGGAAAAAGTGGTTAATAGTCGTCTGTTGTGAAGAGCTCGGGTTAATTTTTCTGCAGATTCATGCATATTTGAATCACTCTCCAATTTTTCTGGTAGGGCGATTACAGGGCAAGTTTGGTTTCCAAGGAATGCAATCCTTCCCAAACTCGCATCAGTTCCTCGACGTCTGAAACGCTTTCCAGGTCGACCTCCATCTCCTTTCTAAGTTCTGGATCATATAACTTTCGATCATGTTGTCTTAACATCGGTTTGACGATGTGATTGGTGAAATCTCTTTCAGCCTTGGTGGCTTCTAACCAGAAAAGTCGCCTTAGACGAGGAAGTAATTGATCATCACTAAATAGATCGTCGATGACTAGACCGAAGATCCTGTTTGTCTTGAGGGCAATATTGTCGAGTTTTTCCGCATAGCTGGTCTCTAAATCACC
>DOXE01000203.1 GCA_003519205.1 Chloroflexota bacterium | reverse complement strand
GGGTTCGAAACGAGAGCGATGGCTCTGTCTCAGTTGTTGCCGAGGGGCCTGAGAAAAATTTGAATCGACTGCTGGATTTTCTTCGGCATGGACCGAGGATGGCCGTCGTAAAGGATGTATCGGCACATTGGTCATCGGCAACGACGGAGTTTGAGGACTTTACTATTCGTTTGGTATGAACGGACGTCGTATCCATCTGGCGTGGATAGTGATTTTGGCCAGCTTTTTTGTATGCATTGGCTTATTAGTGGCTTTCCCGATAGGGGTTCGCAGTCTGATCCAAGAATCTACTCGTTCATTGGATGTAACCGTACAAGCAAATCAAGGTACGGTAGGCGTTCGCCAGACTGACGGCGAACCGATAGCGATCTTCGCAGGCGCTCCGCCACTTGGTTTAAATCCAAGTGGCTCCATCCTAACCAATGCGACAGATACGGCACTTCTAATGGCCCAATTGCCGGATGATGAACAGACGGTCGCTCGGATGCAGATATACGGCAACACGAACGTTACCCTCCAACGAGCGAGTACGCCAAGATTTAATGCCAGCACTTCTGAACATCGAATTGCCCTTTCCCTAGACAACGGCCGAGTTCAATTAACCGTGCCTCAACAAGATGATCGGCCAGTTTTTGTGGAAATGATAACGCCTCAGGGAAAGATCGATGTTCGTGAGGCAGGTCAATATTCGGTCACTACTAATAATGTTGAAACACAATTGGCAGTATTACAAGGGCAGGCTGTGGCAGAACAGGGTGAAGAAAGCTTATCGTTGGAGACCGATCAGCGCGCGGTGATGCCAAGTAACGGCCCACCACGAGGGCCACTTGATACTGAACGAAACCTAGTATCAAATGGTGATTTTAGCCGCAGTCTGGATGATTGGGTGTTGCTGTCGCCGAACGTCGAGATCGAAGGACAATCATCGGTAGAAGTAGGCTTTAATAATGAGGTTGATGAATTAGGCGTTGGTTTCCGGCGCGTTGGCATAGGTCATGCAGATGCCGGTTTGCGACAAATCCTCAATGAGGACGTAACCGACTTCGAAAGCCTTCAATTATTGGTTAGCATGGAAGTTTCTGAACAAAGTCTTGGTGTTTGTGGGGAGAGAGGGAGTGAATGTCCACTCATCGTGCGAATCGAGTACGTGGATGTCAACGGTGTGGATCAGACTTGGCAACAAGGATTCTACACAACCGGCGAAATTAGCCCGGTAACTCCAGATGTTTGCGTTGCTTGCGCCCCGCCCCTAAATGAACACCAGCGTGTCCCATTCGGGCAGTTGGTGTTTTATGAGTCCGAGAATTTGATAGAAAGGTTAGGTCAATTAGACATCGTGCCCAGGCGAGTCAAGTCTATCACGCTCATTGCATCAGGCCACACCTTTGATACCCAGATTGTGGACGTGGCTTTGTTAGCCCGAGAGTAATTTGTGGCTTACTTGTCAGTCAAACCCCAACCCCCGTTCTTTTAGCGATACGTAGCGTTGTCTTCCGATGATGACGTGATCAAGTACTTCGATATCCAGGAGATTTCCCCCTTTCACAATCTGGCGGGTTACTTGTATATCCTCAGGTGAGGGAGAAGGATCACCGGAAGGGTGGTTGTGAACCACGATCAGTGCGGCTGCATTATCCTTAATGGCAAATCGAAATAGTTCACCTACCCGGATAACTGAGGTATTGAGGCTTCCGATATAAACCGTGGGGGATGACAGCACGCGATTTCTTGTGTCCAAGAGGACAAGACGCAAGTGCTCTTGATCGAGAAAAGCCATTTCTGTCATAAGCAAATTGGCAGCGTCGGCCGGGCAGGATACTTGCGGCTTTTGTTCGGGAGAACTGGCGATGAGTCGTCTCCCTATTTCAAGGGCTGCTTTTGTTTCGATTGCTTTGACCGGGCCTATTCCTTTAACTACCTGAAGTTCGGCGATTGAAGCTTTCGCGAGTCCGGGCAACCCCCCAAAATGGGCGAGTAATCGCTCTGAAAGACGAACGACACTCTCCCCATCCACGCCGGTACGAAAGATGATGGCCAATAGCTCGGCCGTGGATAAAGCTCGTTCACCAACTCGTAATAAGCGTTCACGCGGTTTATCACTGTCGAGCATGTCTCGCATCATAGGTGCGTATTGGACTGTTGAAACTGAAGATGGGTTATTTTTTTCCATGTTTTCACCAGAACGGGGTCAATAAGTGCTTAATATTCGAAATCATCTGGAGGCTGCTTGCGAAACCAAGATAACCAGTTCTTCCCATTCATCTGGGATTAAATGGAGGCTTATGGACCCTAACTCGATGTGATACATGAAACCCATATCCTCCCGGCTGCGCCAGATGGTGAGGTTTTCTGTTTCTGCCAGGATATCGTCATCTTTATTTGAATTCATCTTTACCTCCGTTAGGGTAATATCAATTGATCATTTAGTCTTCAAATGGTGGTTGGTCTAATAATTTGTGGTAGATATAAGCCAAAATGAGACGAGCGGTGGCCAGTAGAGGTGCCGCAAGTAAAATGCCAAAGATACCAGCAACGCTGGCTCCTACGACGGCGCCGATTAAGACAACTAACGGGTGCAAATTAAGGCTTCGCCCAATAATCCTGGGTACGAGATAAACGTTTTCAACACGCTGAATTAGACCGTACAATAGAAGTACGATCAACGCAAACCAGAAAGGACCAACAAGACTTCCTAGCCAACTCGATTCGTTTTGAAATAGTGCTAAAAGAATGGCTGGGATGGAGGCTAAAACAGGGCCAATATTGGGGATAAATTCCAGAATACCGGCCAATAATCCTAAAAAAAGCGCATTTGGTAACCCGACAACTACGGCAACGAGAAAAGTAGCAAATCCAACAATAAATCCCAGGATCAGTTGGCCTCTCAAGAACGCGTTCCATATTGAGCTTACCTCAATGCCCAACCGCTGCATGTCTGCATGGTAATCATCTGGTGCGAGAGCCACGATAGAGCCCCAAAGGAATCTGTAGTCTTTCACCATGTAGTAGGAAAGTACTAAAATAATAAGAATCCATCCTACGGTAGATAATGTTGCCCCAAAAAACCTGAGACTTTGAGGACCAACCGCCTGGATAATGGAGATGACGTTATCTCTCACTGCTGCATACAAACTGTCGAGTGGAAATTCATTAAGTGGAACGGTGAAAGCTCCAATCTTCAAAGGCTCGCTCAGGGCTTCTCCAAGCTGCTCCAGG
>DOXE01000359.1 GCA_003519205.1 Chloroflexota bacterium | reverse complement strand
AATAGGGCGACCAGCACGACGCCGATGACGGCAACGATGATAAAGGCCAGGGCGAGTTTAAGGGAAAGGGAGCGCATCACCTTTGTTCGGCTGCAAAGCGGTATCCGAAACCAAAAACCGTTTCAATATAGCGAGGATGGCGTGGATCAGGTTCGATCTTGGTTCGTAGGCGGCGGACGTGAACGTCGATCGTTCGTTCATATCCTTCGTAAGCGGTATCCTGCAAGTTGTCTAAGAGCTCAAGACGNNCGCGCGGGCTGAACGGTTTGGTCACGTAATCGTCGGCACCCAGCTCCAGCCCCAAAACCTTATCGCCTTCTTCTAATTTGGCCGTCAGCACGATGATGGGAACGTCCGCTTCTTTGTGGAACGCGCGGATGAATTCGTAGCCACCCATTTCCGGCATCATCAGGTCCAGGATGATGAGATCTGGCTTCTCCTGGCGGGCCACAAAGAGAGCTTCGCGACCATTGGCGGCCGTTACCGGCCTGAAACCTTCTTCCGCCAGGTACGATTGCACCAGGGTCCGAAGTTCCTTGTCGTCATCTACAATCAAGATCGTTTGAGCCACGTCATCCTTAATCTTCTATGAAATCATGTGGTTTGCCAACCAAGGTCCAGGAGACCGGCTGGTTCCAATCGGGCATTATGATGAGCTTACCAAAAAATTGTTTAGAAGTTGTTAAGGAGAATTTTCAGTGGTGTTAAGGGAGGGGGAGAAATATTCCTGATGGAGTGGCGAAAACCGCGTAAGTCTCGTCGAGACCTACGCGGTTTCATGAAGATTAACGAAAAACGCAAATCACGTGCTATTTGACATAAAATCGATGTATAATTCTACTTCTTCTTCCACGTTGGCCACGTTTGGCACGCTGGGGATAATCAAGTTGTAGTCTGTCCTGGAGACGATGGTGCTAGCTGTGCCAACCAGTTCCGTATCAGAAACCAGCGTCGCCTCCACATTAAATGTGGCTTCGTTGGTGATGTCACGAATGGTTAAATCGCCGACGATAGTGAAGTTCACCGTTTCGCCAATATCCACGCTATCCGGAAGGCCGTTAATGGCTGTTGGCGTAAAGGTGATGAACTCGTGTTCGTCTGTGTTCAATATTTCGTTATTGATGGCTCGATTGCGAAAGTCGTTGTCTGTTGCTAAAGTGCGGGCATTCACTTGAATGATGCCTACCTGGGTGGCAGATAGATCGCTTCTGTCCACGGCGATTTGGCCAGCCACCTGGTCGGTGGTGCCCACCACCGTTTTTGGCTCACCACGAAGTTCCTCGTTTAATTCAAATCGGACTTGAGAGTTCTCCGGGCTAATGGTAAAGATGACCAATCCACTGCCGGTTGGTTCGGCCGGTTCATCTGTNNGGGTAAGGGTCTAACGTTTCTTCGGTTAGCTCAACCTGTGGCTCCGGATATTCCTCCACGACACCAGTATCTTCTGGTTGCGCAGTAGCAGTTGGCTGCTGTTCTTCGGCCGTTACCTCTAATGGTATGGCCTCAATAGGTCCACTGGCTTCTTCGGGTTCCTGCAGTAGCCCGCAGGCTACAACGAATGGTAATACAAAAGCAACCAATAAACCGGTGACTAGTACACGTCTTAACATTTTTAAAAACCTCCTGGTTCTATTGTTTTTAATAAAAGCGCTGGCGACACATGCCAACGCCTCAATTCCAGTATGATGGGCCCTTATTGCGGCCGGGCGCCCAGGGTCAATGAAAGATCAAGGAATTGCTCACCGCGTAATACAGTGACCTTGATGGTATCACCAACCGAAGCTTGAAACACCAAGTAGCTATTCAAATCTGAGAAATCATTAATGGGCTCGTCATCAATGGCGACGATGAGGTCGCCTCCCTGGTCTGTATCGGGATCGGCGGCGATTAGACCGGCTTCATCGGCCGGACCATCGGCCGTGATGCTTAACACATAGGCGCCTTGAGTCTGCCGTAGGTCGTAGGCCTCCTGATCATCTAAGGAGATCTCACCATCAAAAGCCGCCCCAACGAACGGGTAATCATATGATCCATTGTCAATTAATTCGGGCACTATTCTACTAACGGCGTTGACTGGAATGGAAAAACCTACACCCGAATTCGTGCCGGTAGTTGTGCGAATGGCTGAATTAACGCCAACTACTTCGCCATCTAGATTAAGGAGAGGCCCGCCTGAATTTCCTGGGTTAATGGGTGCATCAGTCTGAACGACTTCGGGTAGGGAATAAGAACTGCCGGTTGCGGACCCGCGTTCGGATTGGAGGCTACGGCCGAGGCCACTGATAATACCCAGGGACATGGAGCCTTGCTCGCCAAACGGATTACCAATGGCAACGACGAGTTGGCCAACTGCCAGATCTTCCGAGGATCCCAGCGTTAAAGCCGGCACCCCATTTGGCAACTGATCGACCTTGATGACCGCCAGGTCGCTGTCCACGTCCGTGCCAACCAACTCGGCTCGTCGCCGCTCGCCGTTGGCAAAGATCACCTCGAAACTGCGCCCGCCATCTACCACATGATTGTTGGTCACAATATAACCATCGCTGCTGAAGACGAAGCCACTGCCGCTACCAACCGGGGGGACGATGATGAAGACGACGCCTGGATTCGTGTTTTGGTAAAGATCGATAAGTGAAGCCTCGAAGCTTTCGGCCGTCATTTCCTCGAACTCATCGCCAAAAGTGACTGGGACGGGTTCTTCCTGTTGCGCCAATCTTTCTTCAACCTGGGCCAGGACCGTTTCGGCAATGGCATCGGGATCGATCGTCGGTTCAGGTGTTTGGGCATCATTGTTTTCGCCCAAGCCTTCCTCTAGTTGGGCTTCGATTTCGGCCATCACGACGGCAGCGATCTTGCTGGTATCGGTGGTAGCAATCGGCGGTACCGGCGTCGAATCGGCCGCCCTGCTACAAGCGGAAAGAAGCAGGAGGATGGCAATCGCTAATGCCATAATATGGTGGTTGGCTTTTTGCTTCATAAATTAGTCTCCGTTCTGTCTTTGTAGCCCCGATAAGTAGGGCTATTGATCTGTTTCCTGAAAGCTCAAGCTGGACAATGGCTCACATAATGAGGGATATCCAGCCGGAGCATCTTACATTATATTAGCGCTCCCTTCTGGACGCTCATATACAAAAAGATCAAGGAGCGTAGATATTACTACGCTCCCTGCTCTATTTAGTTGCTATGCTACTGGTATTTACGTACGAATTGGGGAATTAGATGTTCATTCCAGCGGGTGCGGTGCCTCCGCCAAGTGGACCAAAGCCCCGGAAACCGCCGTTACCGCCGAATCCACCCGGACCACCATGCCGGCCGAATCCACCAGGGCCGCTAAATCCGCGTCCGCCGATACCACCACTGCTCAGGATCTGGTCTGCCTGCTCTTGAGTCAGGACATTATCATCGACTGCCTGCTGAACGGCGGCTTCGTAGGCGTCTTGCTTGGCTTGAGCCAACTCGGCATAGGTGAGGCCCAACTCTTCGAGTAAGGCCGACAACGACGTGCCTTCTTCGCGGGCTGCTTGCAGATCGGCCGGGCTAATGCCGAGGGCTTCGGCCATTAAAGCATCGCCATCGATATANNAGGAGAGCATCAAAATCGATACCATCACCGCCAAGCGGGCCAAATCCGTGATGGCCAAAACCATGGTGGCCAAACATACCGAATCCACGGAACCCGAAGTTACCTTCCAGGATCTGATCGGCTTGTTCCCGGGTCAGTAATCCAGCGTCAACTGCTTGTTCGATGGCGGTGATATGGGCTTCTTCCTGGGCTTCAGCCAAATCGTCGACGCTGATGCCGAGCGCATTGGCCAGAAGTTCGTCTTTTGGCGTTAGATCCTCCGGCAAGCCAGGGAAACCTCCGCGGCCGAATTTTCCTGGGAAGGGGAGCGACGGCACTTCTTCAGTGCCTGAATCAGGATCAGCGCCATCTGGCTCTTGGGCGAGGGCTACGGTTGCGCCAAGGGCAATGATTAAGACCAGGATGGTGCCGATTAGGGCTAAAATTCGTTTATTTGTCATTAACTTTCTCCTTATTTCCAACTAAGCTTTTTTCGTTATTTGTTTAGACCAACATGCTGGTCAACATGATATTGGCCTAAGAATAACGATAAGTTGTTGCAGAGTTGTTAAGGAGTGTTTGCGGTTCTATTTAGATTTGTTCCACTTTCAATTAACCAAAAGTGCGGTACGATTCCTGGAACTGTTCGGTTACTAACTTCCGGTTAACAACTCGTTAGGAGCACTATTTGAGGACGACGACAACTGATAATCCAACCGTTGGCTATGTCGAACTGGTACGCAGCAATGCCAACTACCGCTTCTTATGGTCAGGCCAGATCGTTAGCCTTTTGGGCGACTGGTTCAACCTGATCGCGTCGGCCTCGCTGGTGGCCATGCTGACCCAATCTGGCATCGCCGTCGGCGGCTTATTCGTGGTACGCTGGCTGGCTCCTTTCCTGGTTAGCCCCTTCGCCGGTGTGGCGGCCGACCGTTATAATCGAAAACATCTGCTTATCCTGACCGATATCCTCCGGGCGGTCACCGTGGTGGGCTTTCTCTTCGTCCGGGAGCCGGGCCATATCTGGTTGCTTTACGCCTTGACGGCCGTGCAACTAGCCCTGAGTGGCTTTTTCTTCCCCGCCCGAAACGCTATCCTGCCGGACATCGTCACCCGCCGGGAACTCGGCGCAGCTAATGCCCTTACTTCGGCCACCTGGTCGGTCATGCTGGCTTTTGGGGCTGCGCTGGGCGGGGTTGTATCCGGCCAATGGGGCGTCTATCCAGCCTTCACCATCGATGCCCTGACATTCCTGCTATCGGCGTTGTTGTTATCGCGCATCCGTTACCATCACGAACCCGGGTTGGCTGGGGCGGATAAAAGCGTTAGGGCAGCGGTTCGCCAGTATGTCGACGGCTTGAGTTATCTCTGGAATCACAAAGATAGTATGGCCATCGCCATGCATAAAGGGGCCTTTGGCCTGACGGTTGCCGGGATATTTTCGGTGGTTCAGGTGTCCTTGACCGAGCGGGAATTTGTGATCGGCGAGGGAGGCGGC
>DOXE01000377.1 GCA_003519205.1 Chloroflexota bacterium | reverse complement strand
TGTTCCTGGCTTTGCCCCTCTTTGCACTGCTATTGAGCATACCACCTGGCCAGCTCCTGGAAAACATGGGTATGCCCCAGGTTAAACAGGCGATCCTGATCAGCATAAAGACGACGACGATTACGACAGGAGTTACCATCCTTTTCGGCACGCCTGTAGCTTACCTGCTGGCCCGCAGGCGTTTTCCATTTCGCCGGGCAGTTGATACCTTAATCGATCTGCCTATTGTCCTGCCACCGGCTGTGGCCGGCGTGGCTTTGCTCATCACATTCGGCCGGCAGGGTTTGATCGGTAGCTGGTTGGCTGAATTTGGTATCCATATTGCCTTTACCCAAGTGGCCGTGATTATGGCGCAAACCTTTGTGGCCGCGCCATTCTATATAAAAGCGGCCAGCATTGGCTTTGCGGCTGTCAACACGGACCTCGAACAAGCAGCATCCATTGACGGTGCTGGAACTTGGCAAGTTTTTCGTCACGTGACGGTGCCTTTGGCATGGGCGGCTATGTTGAGCGGCAGCGTGATGACCTGGGCCAGGGCATTAGGCGAGTTTGGGGCCACCATTCTATTTGCCGGCAATTATTTGGGAAGAACCCAAACCATGCCCCTGGCGATCTATATTGGTTTTGAGCTTGATTTGGATATAGCGCTAACCCTGGCGGCGATAATGGTCGTACTATCCTTTTTAGTGCTCTTTTTTGTGAAAGGAATACTGAATCGAGAACTGGTAACCATCGGCGGCACCTGATAGAAGGGGAACATGTCGAGAGTTACATCTATGCAGGGGACTTAACTGGCAAAACGCCGTCGATGTTCTTGCCAACCAGCGATTACCCGGCTTTCTGGCTGCTGATGGTCCAGCCGTAGACCCAGGATGCCACATCTTCTTCTTAGCAAACACTGGGCATCATCCACGTTCAATCCTGCCCCAGCACTAGTCACAATTTCACCAGCAAATTGGGATAGGACATTGATAGCAACCGCTGTATTAAGGTCATCATTCATTGCTCGCCGAAAATCCCTCTCGGCCGGACCCGGATCGAGCGGTTGCCCGTTCCCGCCTGTAACTGAAACGGCGTTCCTGAATTGATTTGCCAAAACCTCAGATTTCTTTAGATCACTCACTTCGTAGCTCCATGGTTGGCGATAGTGATGGTTAGCCAAATAGAGACGGATAGCATCGGCCGTATAGCCTGCGTGAAGCAAATCGCGTACCATGATCAAGTTTCCGAGCGATTTGCTCATCTTTTCACCCCGGTATCTAACCATGGCGATATGAAACCAAAAGCGACTGAAGGGCTCTTGACCGGTTGCACATTCGGCTTGGGCGATCTCGCTCTCATGATGAGGAAAGATCAGATCTTCTCCACCCCCATGAAGATCGATGGGTTGTCCTAAATATTTGACCGACATGGTCGAACATTCGATATGCCAGCCGGGCCGGCCCAAGCCCCATGGGCTCTCCCAGGCCGGTTCGCCGAGTGATTGTGCTTGCCACAAGACAAAATCCAAGGGATCGCGCTTGTGAGGATCATCAGGTTTATTGCCCCGCTCATTGGCCACAGGAAGCATTTCGCCATGGTTTAGGCGGCTCAATTTGCCGTAATCGGGATCGGCAGCTACGTGAAAGTAGACGTTCCCACCCGATTCATAGGCAACGCCGGTCGATAGAAGTTCCTGTACTGCGCCAACGATTTCAGTAATGACCTCAGAAGCCCTGGGAAAGAAATCTGGCGGCCGAATGTTGAGTGCGATATTGTCGTCGATAAAATGGGTGGTCCAGTGATTTCCAAGTGACACCCAATCATCACCGACTTCTCGGGCTCTTCGCAGAATATCGTCGTCAATGTCGGTCACATTCTGCACGTATCGTACTTGATAGCCTAGGAATTCAAGATAGCGAATGAGGATATCAAAAACCGCATAAGTGAAACCGTGACCCAGGTGAGTTGTATCATAGGGTGTAATCCCACAAACATAGACAGTGACCTCATTTCCTGTTGGTACAAAAGACTCGGTTTTTCGGGTAAGGGCATTATATAAGTGCATTGTGCCTCCGTCTGCAAAGCAAAACCTGCCAGCAACAGATAATGACCGGTTTGACCGGCAGTTTTATTGACCATTGATTATACCGCTTTTAAACTGAAGTGTTTTACCAGAATGAGGCTTCTTGCACACCTTCTATATTAAGGTTTGCAGTTAAGATAGGCTTTACGTGCCTGGCTGGTCCGGAGTCTCCGCCATGGGTAGGGTGAACCAGAACAAGCTCCCTGCGCCTGGATCGCTTTCGACGCCGACGGTGCCACCCAGCTTGGTGGTGATTCGTTGAACGATAGATAATCCGAGTCCGTGCCCTTTCGTATTCACCTGCTGTAGTTTTGTAAAGGGGACGAAAATGCGATGTTGATCTTCCTTTGGTATGCCCTTACCATTGTCCCTCACCCAAAAGCGAATCATACCATCAGACTGCACCATAGCCCCTAGCTCTACTTTCGGGGGCCTTCCGCCATACCTAATCGCATTACTGAGATAATTTACCCAAATCTCCTCAACCCATGGCCGGTGACCCTCGGCCGTTGGCCAGGCCGCAGGAACGATGATTTTTGCTTCATGCTCAGCAATGAGATTGCTCAGACGATTCCTCGTCTCGACGACGATACCAGCCATGTCCAATGGCTCGATAGTAATCTCATCCAGTTGCCGGACTTCCGCCAGGAGGAGCAACTCCCTTATGATGTTCTCAATACGTCGACCATTTTCCAAAATCACACGTATGCCCTGAGCTAGTACTTCATCCTCGCCTTCACCGTAATCCTGAGCCAAAACTTCAGCAAACCCGATCAGGATGGATAGAGGATTTTTCAAATCGTGCGCCACAGTATGGTTAAATGCATTTAACTCTTCATTTTGGGACTGGAGTTCTTTAACGATGGCGCGGAATCGAGCTTCTGATTCNNCCTGGTTCTCCTATTCTTGAATCCGGGCTTATCCGGGATTTTAGATGCGCATTTTGGAAGGCGATTGCCAGTTGGCTGGCTATAATTTCTAACAGTTTCAGATCAGACTGGGTAAAAGCATTGTAGCGATCGCTCTCAGCGCTCACGACACCCATAATGACATCTTCAATCCGAATTGGCACACAAACAGCCGATAGGACTTCGGACTGAACATCGTCAAAGCGAAGCTCGCCCGGCACATCTCCGATACAGAGGGATTGCCCATTATCAGCAACGCTACCGATGTAACCGGCACCAAGGCGTAAATCATGGGTTGCCACAAATTTTTCGATAGCTTGGGGAAAATCCCTCCCGTACTCCTCTTCGCTAAGGGCGAAGGGTTTCAGTCGCCCGGCATCACTGTCGACCAATAATATCGCACAACGCTTGTAATCGAGGGTTGTTGACAATATTTGCAGGACCTCCCGGGCCAAAGAATCCGGTGACCTTAGTCCTTGCAATTGCAGTCCAATTTGATGTAGGGCGTTTAGTTGGGGCTGGCCCCAATGCTCGTTCACGTTTCGGTTCGCGTTTTCTAGTTCAGAGACACGACGATCCACTAAGGAACCGTTGGTTTCCAGTAGCTCGTTACCTATGAATTCTACGCTAGCTACTTTCTCCTTACTGTATTGAACACAGCTTCCGCGATCCGCCTCTCTCAATCACCTGTCCCGTACCATTGTTCATCTGGCATGGAACATCAAGCCACCGGCTCTGGCAATCATTTTTACTATACTCTAGATTTTCAAATTTACAATTCGATGCCAATAAAGCCGATGTTTAGGCTCCGAATCTCCAATCCCTTCTCGATAAGACAGAGTATATAAGTGACATAAAAATACTCACGCAGGATCGATGATAATAGAATAGCGATTTTCAGATTCGGAAAAAACAGTCAAGAAAAACTGAAAATTTAGGCGGACAAAGTAAATTATGGTGCCGTCATTGCACAGCGGAATCCCAGGTGTGCTCGGCTGACACTCGGATCAAATGAGCCCCGGCCACTAACCCGGACCTCATCTTCCGGGGACAGCCATGATCCACCCCTCACGACTTTGTAAGTACCATCCAATGGGCCAAGCGGATTTGTGTCTGTCGACTGTTGATAGTAACGTGGATCATACCAATCACTCACCCATTCCAAAACGTTCCCAACCATATCGTAAAGGCCAATCGAAGAACGACCATCAGGGTAAGTTCCCACCGGCGCCGTATCTCGGAATCCGTCGTCAAAGTCGGCATTTCTATCATCACGTGTGCAGTTAACATCACAAAAGTTGAGCAAGGTCCCGTCGAAGATATCACCCCAAGGATATGTGTATTTTATACCCATGGCTGGATCATAGCCTGCTGCCCTTTCCCATTCCGCCTCCGTCGGCA
>DOXE01000267.1 GCA_003519205.1 Chloroflexota bacterium | reverse complement strand
GCCCATGGAACCAGTACGAAACTTAATGACAAAAGCGAAACCAGGGCGATAAAAAGTGTTTTCGGAGAGCAAGCATACGATGTATCGGTCAGCTCGACAAAATCTAGCCATGGTCATCTGCTAGGGGCGGCCGGGGCGCTTGAGGCCCTGGTAAGTATTAAAGCCCTCATGGCTCAATATTTGCCGCCAACCATCAATTACGAGACGCCTGATCCAGAGTGCGATCTGGATTACGTGACCAATAGCGGCCGGCCAGCAACCATCGGCGTTTTCCTATCCAATGGTTTTGGGCTGGGTGGTCATAATGCCACAATTATCTTGGGAAAGTACACAGAGTAATACGAAAAACGCTTCACGCATCACCCATCACATTCCCATGTTTTACTTCTTCCAGCTCCTCAACTCTGCGTAGTTTCTCGGCTAAATCTCTCTCGGTACCTAGCATGCCTTTGTTTACCTGGGGATAGGCTAACCAAACTAGCATCAATCCAAATAAGGCTCCAGTCAAGGCACGCATCGCCGGGGTGCTTTCGCGCAAGGGTAACAGCCCCTGAATCTGGGCTATCAATCCAGAAGCGGCCGAACCATCTGCAGGTGTGACCCAATAACCAAATAGCTGGCTGAAGCCGTCGAGAGCGATGGGACCTAAGCCGATAATAATAAAAAAGATGAGGGGAAGTGGCTTGACATTGATCCGGTATCGGATCATGCCGTAGATCAATCCGCCGATTAAAACAAAGCCATATATGCCTATATCCCGCTCGCACAGGGCTATTTTGTAACCCATTTGTTCATTGCCGACGAAACGACGGGCTGCAGTAAAGAAGGCTGGCCAATTATCAGCAGACACCCCATCAAACTCAGGGATCTCGTCGATATAGGCTTCGATGGGCTTTAAGTTGGTACCGGCTATCTCCCGTGGATAGGCGACCTGCTCGCCAAACAAGAAAAAGGAACGTTGTGTCATTTGATGGCACAGGGGGGAATAAACGGTGTAAATAACCCTTGCCGGCGCGGTTAACCCGGCTTGCATTAGAAAGGGTGCCAGGATAGGTAAGCCTACATAGATCAAAGCTACCAGGTTAAACATCGCCAGCCAGTGTTTAGTGAACCAGTGCACAGATCGGTCGATACCCAGGACTACCGATCGTTGCCGGCCTGCGATGGGTTTTTTGTCTGGAGATGTCGTCATGGGGGCTATGATCCTAGCTCGTTTCCACCAGTATATCAGCCAGGTAACCCTCTATCTGTCCTAGAGTGAGTGGCCCACGATGAATGGCCTGGACAATCCCATCAGAATCAATAAAAAACGTAGAAGGCAAAACGCCAAAACTGCCATATGTGGTAGCTATCGCGCTCCCTTCATCCTGGAGAGGGGTAAAGGTTAGATCCATTTCATCATAGAAGTAGGATCGGGCCACGTCGACCGGCTCATCTTGATCAAGGGCCAAAATGACCAAACCATCGCCCTTGTACTTCTCAAAAGCCTCCTGTAGTTCTGGCATCTCAATGCGACAAGGGGCGCACCAAGTGGCCCAAAAATTCACGATGACCGGCTGTCCACGGAAATTAGCCAAGCTTACCGGATTACCATCCAGGTCGCTGAGAGTGAAATCGTAGGCCTGGTCGCCCACCAATAGCCCGCTCCTAGAACCGCTAGTAGGTGGAGATTGATCTGTGTTGGAGGTGATAGAAGGTAATTCGGAAACCTGTTCTAAGACGGTTACCTCGGCTTCGCCAACAGTTGCAGGTCCATCACCCGATCCGCCCGTAAAAAGGTCTCGACCAAAGAACAACAGAGCCAAGGCAGCGCCTAGCAGCAAAAAACCGAGGAATATGACGATGGGATTTCGGCCAGATGGTGGCTCCTTTTCTGAGGACCGTACACTCATAATCGTCAGCCAAAAATCGTTATTAGCTTATCCTCAAACTCGGCAAACCAGAGAGCCAGGTCGGGTGGGACCAGACTGTTGAACGAGGCTAAGGTGCCATTCAACAGCAAAATACCCATAAAGATGAATAACATGCCGCTAACGAGTTGGGTTGTATGCAGATGCAGTTGCATGCGGCGTTGCCGATTCGGGCTGGTTAGTATCCACAGAAGAACGCCGATGATGGCCACCACCAGGAGGCCAATTTCGTGTCCAACAGTGAATTCCTGGCCAGCGAAATAGTCAACGTTTATGAAGGTATATTGCAGAGCGGCAACCAAAATTCGCCAGATAGCCAAGGCCCATACAAGTCCGACTAGAAATACGCTCACATGGACATTCCAACCTTTGCCGCGTAAGGCACGCCAGGCGATGCTCTGGCGGCTGGCCCTTCCAAAAAAGGTCGAGACGATGATGAGGGGTAATCCTAGAGCCAGGGCGTAGATGAACAGGAGCATCATACCGCGCAACACGGATCCGGTGGTGCCGGCCATGGTAAGTACCGTACCCAGGATGGGACCAACACAGCTCGACCAGCCGACAGCAAAAGTCATGCCAAACAGGTAAGATCCGCCGAGGGTGTTGTTGCGAACCGGCTCATCCTGTTGCTTTTGGACGCCCGTAAAACCCTTACCCAAAAGGGCCATTACGCCGAATACGATGATGAGAGCGCCACCCATAAGCATAATGAGTGATTGATTCTGGCGTAACACACGGCCTAATACCGAGGCGCCAGCCCCCATGACACTGAAAACCGTGGCCAACCCAAGCATGAAGACCAGAGTGTTGAGGGCTATTTGTTTCCGACCGCTTGCCACGGCAAAGGCAAAGTAGGCGGGTAGAATCGGCAAGGTACAAGGAGATACAAAGCTCATGACACCACCGAAGGCTGCCAGGAAAGCCAGAACCATGAAGGGTTGAGTTTGTAAACCACCAAAAGCCGGTTCAGGCGCCGAAGACTGGGTGATTGTGCCGATGATCAGAAAGATAACCACCAACGCTATCACGCCGGTGACTACTAACTGCATGGGCGATAACGAGCGAAACGGGCTTTTGGCTGAACTTAGCATGCTTCTATCTCCATCGTCGCTAGTCAGATAGTCGGGATTTTCATTGACTAACCCGCCGTCGGCTGTTGGTCGTTGCTCATTTAAGTCCATGGCTAAAAGTCCGCTTTTTTCTGGCCTCAGCTACCTTGAGCCACATTAAGAAACACAATACTGTATACAATCAATTGCCAAATTTAGCCCTAATTCATTACAAAAACGTAAAGATCCTTACTTGACAATGGCTTCCTCATCCTCTTCTAAGAGTTGGCGCAATAACTCGACTTCCTCCTTAACGTTGCGCTGCCGATTGGCCAGGCTCAATATATAAACCATAGCGATGATCCACATCGCAACATAACCGAGAATCATGAAATGGTTGAATTTATTAGGGTCGGCTAAGCCGGCCTGGACAAATAATTCAAATAAGATACTTGCGGTAATCATCTTTCACTTCCTGTTCACTCCATGCCTATTGCTGAAGGCGGGTCATGACCCGTGTCTTGAGGTCGGCCGCTTCGTCTACCATCTTCTGCAATCGCAGGCGGTTGGCCAGCCAGGCTAAGTACAAGACGGAAAAGGTTAAAACCGAAACGTTCAGGCTGATGACCATCTTGGTACTGTCCAGGCCTGAAAATTCTTGCAAACCCTCAGCGGCAGCGCTACTTTCGCCGATCAAAACCGGGTGAATATCGCGGAGAAGCCGGATACTTAGAAATGTGATGATGACGGTCACAAATCCGGCGATGACGTAAACGGCCGAAAATCGACCTCGCTTCTCCTCATCGTCGATAGCCCCACGCAGCATGAAATAGGCCACGTAAACCAACCACAGTACGGTGATGGAGGTGAGGCGAGGGCTCCAAATCCACCAGGTATTCCAGGCTGGCCGGCCCCAAACTGAACCACTGATGATAGTCATGGAAGTAAAGACCAGNNCGTTGTACATTGCCCATGGTGATCTCAGTCGGGGCATAAAAGAAGATGACCAACAGACTGATGGCAACCATGATCCCGGCTATCCAATTTAGAATTGGGACGAGCCTATCCAGGTTTATTCGTTCTATACGTTCTGCCATATAAACCTCCTCATTTTCCGCTAGAAATTACTCTTCGACGACGTAATGATACGTTAAAAACCCGGCCGTCACCATAAAGACATCGTAAGCGACAACCAGGGCAATGGCAAACTGAACTTCAGACCATTCAGGCAAAACCGGCGAGACAAATGCGGCCGTCACTTGGGCTGCAGCTAGAACGGCCGGCAATGTCAAGGGCAACAACAACACCGGTAGGAGCACCCCTCGTGTTCGGGTCTGAACCGTCATGGAGGTCACGATGACCCCGGCTGCCACGTAGCCGATGGTGCCCAATATGAGGATAAACAGCACCTGCGGCCGCCAGAATGGTTTATTGAAGAAAGCGGTAAAGACAGGAACCAATATCGCCTCCACCAGGAGCGTAAATGCTGTCACGCTGATGACTTTGCCCAAATAGATAGCACTTCGATCGATGGGGGCGATGAGTACCGCATCCAGACTTTGGTTCTCTTGTTCGGACATCAAGGATCGGTTGAGACCCAGGGTACCGGCTAATAGGATGGTAATCCACAAGAACCCGGTAGCAGCTTCTCTGGCTGCCCCCAGGTTTCCGAACAAGGCGAAATTGTAGACGACCACGGTCGTTAGCGAAAAAAACAGCATCACGCTTAGTATCTGTCGCGTATGCCGCTCCATCGTCAGATCTTTCCATATGATAGCCCACATGGCAGAGAAGTAACTTGGCTTTTCACTTAAAGAGCGATCACCCGCCGTCACTTCGGTTTCTCTATCGCCGACCTGTATTTCCTCGCTCGTAGTCACAGCGGCACCTTGCCCCGGGTTACATCGGCATAGATTTTTAAAAACTCGGCCGGTGTAGTTCTTTCACGTTCGATCTCGCTGGCGATTTTACCCCGATCAAGAATGGCGATCCGGTGGCATAAATTCAGACCGCGAGCCAAATCATGGGTTATCAAAAAAATGGTGCGGCCTTTTTCAGACTCCCTTTGCAATAGATCGTCTAACAGTTTTGTGGCATCCTGGTCCAGTCCAGTATAGGGTTCGTCCAGCAACAATACGTCGGGCTCATGTAAGGTTGCCCGAGCGATGGTTAGCCGCTGAATCATGCCCCGGGAAAATGTACGGACCGGGTCTCGTTGTCGCGCTGCCAGCCCAACCGTCTTCAGGGCATCGGATACTCGTTCTTCTCGCCGGTCCAATTGGTAGAGCCGGGCGTAGAAGGCGAGATTTTCGGCCGCGGTCAGGTCGCCATAAAGGAGGGCATGATGAGAAACCAAACCAATATATCGGCGGACCTTATCGGCGTTTTTGGGCAAAGGCCAACCACCGACGAGAATCTGGCCATTTGTGGGTCGAAGAAGCGTGGCCACGATCCGCAAGAGGGTGCTCTTGCCA
>DOXE01000300.1 GCA_003519205.1 Chloroflexota bacterium | reverse complement strand
TATACAGCTCGCCAATTCATGCTTAAGCACGCCGACCAGGTCCTATTCGGCACCGATATGGGTCCGGACTTAGATACCTATCACATTTATTACCGCTTTCTGGAAACCGACGACGAATACTTTAACTACGGCACAGCCGAAGTGCCAGGTCAAGGTCGCTGGTTCATCTACGGGCTCTATCTGCCCGATGACGTTTTGGAGAAGGTTTATTATTTGAACGCCCATCGCGTTCTTTCAATTGATAAGTGAGGCATCATGAGTAGCAACGGTCAACATACGTTAACCGAGATCATGTCACAACCTTCGATCTGGAAGGATGTTCTTCAATCCTTTGAAGCAAACCAGACTGGGATTCTGAATAGCTGGAACCAGCTAAGCCCGAGTGATGTATTGTTCGTTGGCTGTGGCTCTACACATTACCTCTCCCAAACAGCGGCGGCCCTTTTTCAAAGCTTGACCGGTGTGCCATCCAGAGCTTTTCCTTCCTCAGAAGTCCTTTTGTTCCCATCTCAAGTGCTTTCGAATCCCAGAGAGACTCTGCTGGTAGCCATCTCCCGGTCGGGTACGACGACAGAAACGCTCCAGGCTGTTAATAAATTTCGGGCTGAGGGTGGTCGTGCCGTTTGGGCCATCACTTGTTACCCGGACCACGACCTGGTCCAGATCAGCGATTTGGCTTTGCTGGCCGAGGCTGCCCATGAAAAGAGTGTTGCCCAGACACGNNCTCTCGACAGCTTGCCAATCGTCTTGCGTCAGGTACTTGAGAATGCGGGCGACTTATTCGTGAGTCTCGGACAACGACTTGACCTGCAGCGAATGTTTTTCCTTGGTTCAGGATTCCAGTATGGCATTGCCAATGAAGCGATGCTCAAAATGAAGGAAATGTCACTGACCAATAGCGAGGCATTTCACTTCCTGGAGTTCCGCCATGGACCAATGTCGATGGCCAACGAGGAAGCGCTGGTAGTAGGTCTGCTTAGCGAAGAGGCCCGAGCTCATGAAGAGCAGGTTTTAGCTGAAATGGTCAGTCTTGGTGCCGAAACTTTTGGACTTAACACACGATCTAACAGTTGTTGCCATTACCAGGTTGGATTTAACGTCAACTTGCCACCGTGGGTTTTACCGGCGTTGCACTTGCCACCATTGCAGTTAATAGCCTATTACCGGGCGATTTCCAAAGGCCTGGATCCCGACAATCCACGTAATCTTGAAGCGGTTGTTTCATTAGATCCGGCGGCCTTCGCCATTGTCTGAAGAGTATTCAGCGAAAGATCGACCAAAGGAGGTGAAATCAGGAATATCCACCGAAATCGCAGAGATAAACATATTCAAGTCAGAATTCTGAGGAAACCATAACCGTATTGAACGGCTGGCGCCGGACAGCCTGGTCATGAACTTCACCAATCCCATGTCTCTGACCGTGTTGACTGGCATACGGGCGTCAAAGTTGCCTATCGTAGGATTGTGCCATTCCATCCAGCACACATCCCATACATTGGCCACTTACCTCGAGATCCCTTATGAATCCTTGGACTGGAAAGCCGCTGGGATCAATCATTTGGCCTGGTTTGTGAAGCTCGAGCGAGAAGGACAAGATCTTTACCCTCTGTTACGAGAGAAAGCTCGCGATCCTGAGATTTACGATCAAGACCCGGTACGTTTTGAATTCGTGAAGCATCTGGGCGCCTTTTGCACAGAAGGCAGCGGGCATGATTCTGAGTATGTCCCTTATTTCCGCAAACGTCCTGATTTGGTCCAAAAGTATGACCGCAGTGGCTATATTGGCGAAAGTGGATTTTATGCCAATAACTGGCCTACCTGGTTGGAGAATTCAGCCCGGGACCTGCGTGACTACCTGGCCGGCAAGAGAGAGTACGAGATGGAACGGGGGGAAGAATTTGCATCATATATCATCGAAGCGATGGAAACTGGTGTGCCCGTTGTCATCTATGGCAATGTGCCGAATACTGGGCTGATAAACAATCTGCCCCAGGATGGCGTGGTGGAAGTAGCCTGCCTGGTAGACAACAAAGGAGTGCAGCCAACCCATTTTGGGTCGTTACCGACCCAGCTTGCCGCCTTGGACGCCCAGCATATGGCCTTCCACGATCTAGTGGCCACATCTGTCCTGGAAGAGGATCGCGAGGCGGCCGTCCATGCGCTGATGATGGATCCATTAACGGCTGCCGTTTGCTCCCTAGAAGAGATAAGCCAGATGTTTGATGAAATGGTTGCAGCACAAAGTGATTACCTTCCCGATTTCCTCAAGCAATAACGTAGCTACGGGCGTCACCGGCAAGCGAATTGTGGCCATGGACAGACCGGATGATTTGTCAGGGCTGATAAGTGGAGGATGGCTGGCGTCATGAGTTACCCCATCGGAAAAGTTCGCCGCCTCCAGCAATGCACTACACCTGATGGTCATTTCGTCATTTTGGCCATGGATCACCGGGGCAATCTTCGCCGCTCGTTGAATCCGGCCGACCCAGAAGCGGTCTCCTATGAAGCGATGGTTGACTTTAAGGGGCAGGTGGTTGGTTCGTTGGCGCCAGCGGCTTCGGCCGTCTTGCTCGATCCGGAATATGGCGCCGCCCAGGCGGTGATGGACGGGACGATTCCCGGTCAAACTGGCTTGATCGTCGCCGTCGAGAAAACCGGTTATAAAGGCCATGCCGCTGCCCGGGAAAGCCAGATTTTACCTGGTTGGAGTGTGGAAAAGATCGCCCGCATGGGCGCCTCGGCCGTTAAGCTCTTGCTCTACTACCACCCTCAGGCGCCGAACGCCGGCGAACAAGAAGCCCTGGTCCGCCAGGTGTCAGAGAGTTGCCGCCAGTTTGAAATCCCCTTCTTTTTGGAGCCCCTGTCCTTCTCCCTTGACCCGGCCGTCAAGCCGTTGCCGTCACCGGCAAAGCGCCAGGTGGTCGTCGAAACCGCCCGGCGCTTGACGCCCCTGGGGGTCGATGTGCTAAAAGCTGAGTTCCCCTTGAACGTCGAGGATGAACCCAAGGAGATGATATGGGCGGAGGCCTGTTCCGAATTGTCGGATGCCAGTTCGGCTCCATGGGTGTTGTTGAGCGCCGACGTCAGTTTCGCTGAGTTCGAAAGGCAAACAGAAGTGGCTTGCCGGTCCGGGGCCAGCGGGGTGATGGCCGGTCGGGCGGTGTGGAAGGAGGCCTCGACCCTCGAAGGCGCGGCGCGATCGCGATTTTTGAACACGACAGCTAGAAAGCGCCTGGATCGTCTGGGCGAAATAATCGCCGAGCACGCCCAACCCTGGACGAGCTTTGGGCTAATATCAGCCGTTGATGAAGGCTGGTATCATGGTTACTAAGCTATATACTCCGCTCGTTGTCAATTATATTAGGCTTGTTGGCCGATGAAAGATTTCGACCTCCTCGTCATCGGCGAAATCAATCCCGATTTGATCCTCATTGGGGACGACATTGATCCCACCTATGGGCAGGTTGAAAAACTGGTCGAAGCCGCGACCCTGACCATTGGCTCCTCTTCGGTGATCACGGCCTGTGGCGCTGCCCGGCTAGGTTTGCGCACAGCCTTCGTCGGCCTGGTTGGAGACGATGTCTTCGGCCGCTTCATGCTCGAGGCCATGCAAGAGAGAGGCGTCGATACCACAGCTTGTGTGGTCGATCCGGATCTAAAGACTGGCTTTAGCGTCATCCTGGCTCGAGGCGATGGGGACCGGGCGATCCTAACTTTCATGGGTTCCATGTCGGATCTCAGGCCCGATCATATTGATGCCGCCTTCCTTTCCCGGGTTCGCCACCTGCATGTTGGCAGCTACTTCTTACTAGACCGGTTGCGGCCGGCCCTGCCCGGTTTATTCCGCGAATCCCGGCGTCTTGGCCTATCCACCTCTCTGGACACCAATTGGGACCCCCGGGGGATTTGGGATTCGGGCGACCTCTTGGCGCACTGCGATCTCTTTCTGCCCAATGAAAAGGAAGCCCGGCAAATCTCCGGGAGAGCAAGTCTGCCAGACGCTTTAGATATCTTATCGAAAATCGTCCCTATCCTGGCGGTCAAACTGGGCGCGCAAGGAGGTCTGGTCCGAAGCGGTGAGACCGTCCTCCAGTTGCCACCGCCGCCGGTTGACATCGTCGACACCGTCGGCGCCGGCGATTCATTTGACGCCGGCTTCTTATTTGGCTTTTTGAATCGTTGGCCGCTGGAACGGGCCCTTCGATTGGCCTTAGCCTGTGGCTCTCTTTCCACGCGAGCTTCCGGCGGAACGGATGCCCAGCCCACCTTGGAAGAGGCAAAACGATGGTTGGGAAAATGACTCGGAACTCGCCCTTATCAGAGGTGATCGCTGCCCAGAAACGCGGCGAGAGCAGAGGGATCGCTTCCATATGCTCGGCCAATCCCTGGGTCATCGAGGCCATGCTGCAGCAGGCCCGGGCGACCGGCGAACCTGTCCTGATCGAGTCGACCTGCAACCAGGTCAATCAATTCGGCGGCTACACCGGTTGGACGCCGGATCAATTCATGGCCTATCTTCGAGATTTGGCGCCCCGGCAAGAATTTCCCTTTGACCACATCATCGTCGGCGGCGATCATCTCGGGCCTAGCCCCTGGCAAGACGAGCCGGCCGCGATAGCGATGGATAAGGCCAAGATCCTGATCCGGGATTGCGTCCGGGCAGGCTACACCAAGATTCACCTGGACGCCAGCATGAAGTGCGCCGACGACGATCCCCATCGGCCGCTAGATACCAGGATATCTGCGGCCCGGGCGGCCGAGCTGGCCCAGGTGGCCGAAAAAGCATTCTCCGAGCACCCACCAGGCGGTGCGCCGCCTTATTATGTGATCGGCACCGAGGTGCCCTTGCCCGGTGGGGTTCAGGAACAGGAGGAGGGATTGAGTGTTACCAGTATAGGCGACGTGGCCGGAACCATTGAATCGACCAAAGAAGCCTTTTTTGCACGAGGCTTAGAAAGGGCTTGGGAACGGGTCATAGCCGTCGTGGTGCAACCCGGCGTGGAGTATGGTGATGCCACGTTATTTGAATATGATCGGGCTCGGGCGGCCGATCTGGCCCGATTTATCGAAGGTTATGATGGCTTGATATACGAAGCGCATTCCACTGATTATCAGTTAGCTGAGGCACTCCGGCAGTTGGTAGAAGATCATTTCGCCATCTTGAAGGTGGGGCCAGCGCTAACATTTTCATTTCGGGAGGGGGTTTTTGCCCTGGCTGCCATAGAAGAGGAGCTGTTGGCCGGGCGACAGGATGTCGAACCGTCACGGGTGCGCGAAGTTCTGGATAAGACCATGTTGGCTAATCCAATCTACTGGCAGAAGTATTATCAGGGAGATGACCAGGCCGTACATTTGAAAAGGAAATATAGTTTTAGTGACCGTTCCCGATACTATTGGCCGGTTCCCGAGGTGCAATTTTCTTTGTCCCGACTAATTCAAAATTTGGGAGAGCAGCCGCTGCCTCTAACGCTCTTAAGCCAATACCTGCCGGTCCAATACGCCCGAATCAGAGGTGGCGAAATAGCCAATGTTCCCCGGGCGATCCTCTTGGATAAGGTCAGAAGCGTACTCTCTGATTACTCATATGCATGCGGTTATCTGACCGGCCCTGCTTGAAGAAACCGCTGATGCATGAGGCATTGGTTGCCGACCGCGATCGGCAGAGGATATCAGTTGAAGGCAATATCAAGAAATGAGCAAGATGCCGTCATTTGGGACATGGATGGCGTGCTCGTCGACACCAACGAATTTCATTTTCAGGCCTGGAGCGAAATCTACCGACGATTTTCTGATAACCAAGAACTTCTCACCAGAACTCAATTTGAATCGGTCTTTGGTATGCTGAATGACGAAACGGTCATAAGGCTTTTTGGTAAGGAGCAAGCAACGCCCGATTTTATAGAAATGGTTTCTGCAGAAAAAGAGGCGCTGTTTCGCAAGAACATTCGCGGGCGAATCAAACCATTACATGGCGTTCGAGCATGGTTAAGTTTTTTTCAAAACAATGGCCAAATACAGGCTGTTGCTAGTTCTGCACCCAAATTGAATATTCAAGCTGTCTTAGACGAACTCCAGATCTGGCCTTATTTTGATGCCGTGCTATCAGGCGAAGCCTCACCCTTGTTAGCTAGCAAGCCTGCGCCGGANNAAACCGAAATCGATTAAAGGTATTGGCGTCCTTCACCACAATTTACCCTCTCTCCATTCCGCCGATAATGAGGTATTCAAATCTAAGTTTGGCGTTTTTGGTAGACGCAAAATCATCACAGTTTCATCTCTTGGTGATCGAACTAATCCTGCCTCGGTCCTAATGTATAATGGTCCTTGCCATAGTTCCCATCCCAACCGTTCATAAAAAACCACGTTGAATGGAGATAATGCTCCAAGCTCATAAGCTTGAATTACTTCCGCTACTCTTTTCATAATCGCCGTTGCGTAGCCGAGGCCTCGATATTTATTCCCGGTAGCAACTGCTTCGACGTAAGCGGTGCGTAACATGGGGTTATTGTCGACCTGCAACCAACGAGTCACCCATAAGGCGTGACTGAC